>CAZABI010000024.1:0-8840 GCA_964483235.1 uncultured Dehalococcoidales bacterium
CGCCGATATAATCGCCCGACTTGTTGACCACGTCTACAGTGGTGGCTGTGCCCATATCGATGACGATGACCGACCCGCCGTAAAGCTGGTGTGCGGCTACGGCGTTGACGATGCGGTCAGGTCCCACCTCGCGCGGATTGTCCATATCAATGCGGACGCCGGTCTTGACGCCTGCTTCCACAATGAGCGCCGTTTTTTTAAGGTACCTGCGGCACACCTCGTCGAAAATAATGAGCAGGGGTGGAACTACGCTGCAGATAATGACGTCCTTGATTTGCGAGGCCTGTAGTCCGTGCCGCTCCATGAGCGAAAGCATGGTGTTAGCGTACTCGTCCGGCATGCGGTGGATGGCGGTGGACATACGACAGGTGGTCTTGATTTTCTCGCCATCGAAAACGCCGAAAGTGACGTTGGTATTTCCAATATCGATCGCTAACAGCATAGTATCTCATTATTACATAAAACTAATTGCGAAATCATCCCATCGAGATTGCCATCCTGCCTGATGCCTCAAACAATATCATCTTATGAGCCACTACGCAGCTCCTTAATAACACGTGGAAGAGCGGGTAGCAGGTCACCGGCCAGCATGCCTGTATCGCCCAGTTCGTCCCTGACCATTTCACCGGCCTTTGCATGTAAATATACTCCGAGCGCCGCGGCGCGGCAGAGAGCGATATTCTGCCCGGCCAATCCCGCAATCGCGCCGGCCAGTACATCGCCCGTTCCGGCCGAGGCCAAACCAGCGTTAGCCATATCGCAGATATTGACTGTGCCACCGGGTTCGGCGATCACCGAATAAGCCCCTTTTAACACGATGACCTTACCCCATTGCCTGGCCGCTTCCCGCGCTGAGGTCAGACGGTCACGCTGTACTTCCTCGATGGATTTACCGGTCAGGCGCGCCATCTCTCCTGCATGGGGTGTGAGGATCGTGTTCGTGGGCAGCTTCTTCCACCACTTGTCTTCTTCCGATAGGATGTTTAGAGCATCGGCGTCGAGCACGATGACAGGTGGTTTAGCCGGCAGGTTGAACAAAATTCCCTTTACGAACTCCCTGGTTTGCGGATGTTGACCCAGCCCGCAGCCCATTAACAGCACTTTGTAATATGAGAGTATGGTCAAAATCGCGTCCGACGCATTGCCAGAGACTATACCCTTATCCGACTCGGGAAGGGGAGCATAGGTGATCTCGGTCAGCTTGGAGGCCAGGATAGGCTGCAGGCTTTTAGCGGTTGAAAGTGTAACCACACCGGCTCCCACCCGGGCTGCGCCCATGCAGGCAAGGTAGGCTGCTCCGATATAGTTTTCAGAACCCACCACTGCCAGCACGCGACCGAAGGTACCTTTATTGGCACTGGCCGGCCGCACCGGGAGCACCGACCTTGCCCAACTCAGCGTTATCAATTCTACGGGTATATCCTTGCTCAGCTCTGGAGGAATACCGATATCGGTGATTACCACCGTTCCCGCCCTTTCGGCGCCAGGAAAGTTGTACAGGCCGGGCTTGGGCAGGCCGAGGGTAACCGTAAGGTCGGCCTGCAGGCAGTTGGGATCGATCTCGCCCGTATCAGCATTGAGGCCGGTGGGTATATCCACAGCGACAACGATAAGTTCGGGCCTGGCCTGTTTCTCTTTGTTAATATGGATGAGGACTTGGCTGAAATTGCCCTCGATAGGCCGTGCCTTACCGGTGCCCAGTATACCGTCGATCACGATATCTGCTCTCGACAGCAGCCCTTTAAATTTCTTGAAATTCGCATCTTTATCGAGGTAATTAACGGGAATGCCCTGCTTGTTAGCCATGGCGAGGTTCTTATCGTTAGCGGTGCGTGTACTCAGCAGATAAAGCTGCACTTCTGAGCCGCGGTCCTGCAGGAAGCGCGCTGCTACCAGCGTGTCCCCACCGTTATTGCCCGGCCCGGCTATGGCCAATACCAGCTTACCGATAACACTGCCGGTGAATACCCTGGTTTCCTCGGCCACGCTCCTGCCGGCGTTCTCCATCAGGAATTCAGTCGTGATGCCGGCTTCGGCAGCGGCGCGGTCAATGTTTCTCATCTGGTCGGCAGTAACCACTTTCATAGCATTTCTCCCTCAACTAATTACAATTCGACGACGCCGAACTGGTGAAGCTTATCGCTCATAGCCTGCCAGTGTGTGCCGCGCCAGAAAATGCGGTGGCAGGCCGGGCATTCCATGTACTGGTCCTGGATCTCATATACTCGCGGCGGCACGGTGTCAGCCACCTGTCTCCTGTCCCGCGGTAATAGCTCAATATTACACTCGAGACAGCGCGTAAATGGCCTGAACTCGTTGTCCAGTTGCAGCGTGTTCATGACTGTCTGCATCTGTGTTT
This sequence comes from uncultured Dehalococcoidales bacterium, assembly GCA_964483235.1. Classification (GTDB taxonomy): domain Bacteria; phylum Chloroflexota; class Dehalococcoidia; order GIF9; family UBA5629; genus CAZABI01. Next base: position 2,360 of record CAZABI010000024.1, read on the forward strand.
CAGGATTGTCGCCGGCAACCAGTGTTGCTCTGACGCGGCCCGTGGTAACAGCGCGCCTCTTCATGAATTCCGAATCCTTGGTAATAATGATCCTGTCCTGGGATAGGGCTTGCTTGACCATGCGGCCGTCATCGATCTCATCAAAAAGGACCGCATCATAGCCCATCATCCGCAGCCACTTAGCCAGCTTGCCGACGTTTTTATCGATGATGAATCGCGGTTCCACTTCAACCCAAATTTTAGGTGCTTATCAGTCTGTATGCAAGGGGTTGAAGTGAGTCCCATAGTCATAGACGTCGAGTTTCTCTGTGCGTTTGAGGTAATTCACCGCAAGGTAGGTGGCAGGTGTAATAACCGCCTCGTAAACGCATTTCAATAACCAGTGACCGAGTGCCATAGTCAGCAGCACTTCCCATGGCAGCACTCCCCAGAAGCCGATGAGCAGCACTAACACAGTATCCACTCCTTCACCGGCGATGGTTGAGCCAATAGTACGTATCCACAAGTATCTTCCCCTGGTCCAAATTTTCATTTTCGCCATGATGTAGGAATTGACGAACTCCCCGGCCAGGTAAGCAGTGAAGGAACCCAGCAGGAAACGCGGCGTGCTGCCTAAAATTCGATCATAGGCGGCTTGGGCTTCGAAGATAGGGGCGGGTGGGATGATACCCACCACCCAGATAGCCGTCACCAGTAGCAAGTTGCAGAAAAAGCCCAACCAGATCACCCGACGAGCCTGGCTGTAGCCGTAAACCTCGGTCAGAATGTCACCGAAGATATAGCTTAAAGGGAAAATGACTATGGCAGCAGGCAGAGTAATGCCGAGGATGGGAATTTGCTTGACGATAAGGATATTGGCTGCCATGATGCAGGTTACGAAGAGCGCGGTGATGAAAACGAATCTGTATGAGTAATGCAAAGTGGTATTTCTTTGGTAGAGTAATTATATCCAGTTTTTTCTGTGGAAATAGTACAACATGGCGCCGGTTATTAAAACCATGAAGGCCATGATAAAGACAAATGCCATAAAATCACCGCTTTCTGTCAGACCGCCGGGCAGGTGTATATTCATGCCATAGATGCTGGCAACCAGTGTCGCAGGCGCCATGATAGCCATAACAATGGTCAGGACGCGCATGACCTCCTGGATGCGGTGCGAGGTAAGCCAGTTGCTGGTATCGGCAAGACCATCCACCACTTCCTTGCAGTCCTCCAGACTGTCCCAGATTTTGCGGATATGGTCGGCGATATCGCCGAAGTAAACGTCCGGGTCTTCCTTGAACATCGGGTACTTCTCTTTTTCCAGGTCCTCAACTACAAAAATCTGAGGATGGATGATGCGGCGGAAGGAAATCAGATCGCGGCGTATCAGCGATATCTCTCTCACAGTTTCAGGAACGGCCCGGGTGAAGATATAGTCCTCCACCTGGTCTATATTATCAATGATCTTGTCCAGGATGGGGAAGCAATAGTTCACCAGGCGGTCGAGGATGTGGTAGAAAAGATATCCGGCGCTCTTTCCCATGTATTTATCACGTATTTCATCATCAACCATGCACTCGTTAAAAAGCTTGGAGAGCGGCCGCAGGTCGCCCTTATGGCTGGTAACAACGAAGTTTTCGCCGATGAAGATATCGAGCTCGCTGGGTGTGGTAACTCGGTTGGCCTTATCGAAAACGGGAAAGCGCAGGACTATGAAGAGATAGCTATCGAAATCGTCGATCTTGGGGCGTTGAACTTTAGAGAGGACGTCGTCAAGAGCGAGGGTGTGAAAGTGAAAATTGTCCGCGAGGTACTGTACCTCCCTCTCGGAAGGCTTCTCAATGTAATACCACGTCAGCCTGCCGTTGCAGCAGGTCGACTGGACATTGAATAAATTTTCGCCTGAAGTAATCTGGGTTACCATTAGCTTTTAACTGCGTACTAATAGTACATCACCTCTTATAGCGCTGGACTGCGTTTGCTCGGCGCACAATGTGTAATTATAAATCGAATAAACTAAAGATAAAAGCCATTGTGTAGATATAAAAATAAGTCACCAGCTATAAAATGCCTGAGAAAATATTTAAAAATTTTTCAGTTTCTGCGGTATCAGGCCAGCCAGCGCTTGCGCCTGCGGTAATGCTTCACCTCGCGGTAACTCTTGCGCTCGCCTACCTGGCTCAGGCCGAGGTAAAACTCCTTGATGTCCTCGTTTAAATCAATCCACGCTAACGCCTGTAATTCACCGAAACTTAAACTGACACCCTGCACCTCAAGATTCAAGTCCAACCTCCCCGGTATTCAGCAAATATCCGTATATGTCTGCAGGTCAAAGGGGATTATACGGGACGGATTGACGGGATGTCAATGATTTTTTATTTACCGTAGAAAAGAAAACAGGACGGATGGCACTGCCATCCGCCCTTAATTCGCTAACGATGTGTTTAATACTTCCGCTGGTCGATGATCTTCTTGCCTTCCTTAGGGATGGCGCCGGACTTCACGTATTCGATTTTATCGAAGCGCACCTTGCAGACGCCCTGGAAGTCTTTGGTCAGTGCTTTCTCCCAGGCGTCTTTATCAGAAGGTTCCTTAGTTAATTCTACCTGTAGAAGCATGTTGTCCCTGTTCTCCACACGGGTAACCAGCAACTGGTAATTGGCAACTTCAGGGTATTTAGCCACGACCTCGTCGGTCTGCTTGGGATGGACGAACATGGCGCGCACCCTGACGGCATCACCGCTCCGGCCCATGATCTTGGGCAGCCTGGGAGTAGTGCGCCCGCACTCGCAGGGTTCGATAACCATAGTGGAGAGGTCACCCGTGCCGAAGCGGACCAATGGGTAAACCTCGTCAAAGGGGGTTACTACCACCTCGCCCACCTCGCCCGGTGGCAGCACCTTGCCGGTGGCGGGATCGACCACCTCTACGATGACGTCGGTGTTGGCATGCATGCCAGCGTTTTTCTCACATGAACCCGAGATAGGGCCGATATCAGCCGTAGCGTAATTGTCGCCACCCATGCAGACGATGCCGTATTGCTCGGTGAACATCTTACGCAGCGGCTCGCCGCCCATCTCGCCAGCGACTTGCGCGAATTTAAGGTTAAAGTCTTTCTTGAAGTCGTAGCCCATCTCCTCGGCTTTCTTAATGATGGCGGCCAGGAAGGATGGTGTGCCTACAAAGAGAGCGACCTTGAGGTCCTTCATGACCTGAACCTGCAACTCGGTATTGCCGGTGCCGGCTGGGAAGACGGTGAAGCCCATCTCCCGGAGCATGCGGTCAACCAGTAGGCCGGCTGGTGTTATATGGTAGGACCAGGTATTGATGGCTATCAGACCCTTGCCGATGCCCTGCGGCATGCCGAAGGCGCGGGCGCGGCGCTGCGGATCATATATTGGCCCGGGCGACTGGTAAACATGGTCTATTTCGCTCAGGGGGACCGCCAGGTAGCCACCGAAGGGCGGGTCCTCTTTCTGCAGCCGGATCAGGTCATCCTTGCGCAGAACAGGTATCTTCTGCAGGTCGACGATGGTCTTGATCTCGGATGGCTTAACGCCGGCGCCATCCATGCGTTTCTTAAAGCCGGGAGCATTCTCGTATGCGTATATGATCAGGCGTTGCAGCTTCTCGGCCATTTTAGCTGCACGTTCGGGTATGGGCAGCCTTTCCAGTGAATTATCGTGCGGGAATAGTTCTTCTTTCTCCGCCATATCAGCCTCCTTGGATTTTTACAGCATTATACCACAGCTTTAACTTGTAATCGCACTACCAAACAGCTATATTGTCAATATATTGGAGTTAATATGAGAAAGCTGACCATAGGAAAAATTCGCGGCCTGCAGCAGATCGCAACTGCCAAGGGTGTATTCGTGATGTGCGCCATGGACCACAGGTCAGGCCTGGTTACTATGCTGGAAGAGGCGCAGAATGAGAAGCCTGATTATCAGGATATAGTCAATCTGAAACTTGAGATGTGCCGTACTTTGGGCCCGCATTCCAGCGGTATTCTGCTTGACCCCGAGTATGGTGCGGCTCAGTGTATTGCGGCAGGTGTACTTGCCGGCAGCGCCGGGTTGCTGGTGAGTGTTGAAGCCACCGGTTATGAGAAAGACCCTAAAGGGAGGCTGACAGCGCTGCTTAAGGGTTGGAGCGTGGAAAAGATCAAGCGCATGGGCGCCTCAGCGGTCAAAATACTGGTTTATTACCGGCCTGATATTAAAGAAGTGGCGCAGAAACAATTGAGCATTATCGCTAGTGTAGCTGAGGACTGCGCAAAATATGATATTCCCTTCCTGGCTGAGCCTAAGACTTACAGGCTGGAAGGGGAAAAAATGGACTCTACAGAATTCGCGCGAAGTCTTCCTAAGATGGTGATCGAGACGGCGCGGCAAATCACAGCCCTGCAGGTGGATGTGCTTAAGGCTGAGTTTCCGGCGGATGTTAAATATGAGAAAGATCCGGGCAAGTTAGCTGAATACTGCCGGCAGTTGGATGCTGCATCGCTGTCGCCCTGGGTGATATTAAGCGCGGGTGTTAACTACGATACGTTTAAGCAGCAGGTCAGGCTTGCCTGTGAAGCCGGTGCCTCCGGTTTCCTGGGCGGGCGTGCCATCTGGCAGGAGGCTCTGGACTTAAAAGACAATGCTGATCGCTACAGTTATTTCCAGGAGGTAGCCGCTGCAAGACTACGTGAGTTGGGCAATATTGCCGGGCAATATGCCCGTTCCTGGTATGACAAATGGGGGCTGTCGCCAGATCGGCTGGCCGAAATTGACGAAGACTGGTATAAACGCTATTAGCGTAATAGTATGTTGAAGCAAGTAACGCAGGGACTCCCCCTGCGTAAAACCAAGATAGTCTGCACGATTGGTCCGAGCAGCAGTTCGCCTGCCATAGTTAAACAGATTCTTCAAGCCGGGATGAATGTTGCCCGGATTAACGCCTCGCACGGTACACTTGAGGAGCACAGCGAATATATCAAAGTGCTCAGGCAGGAGGCTAAAAAGCTGGATATTCCACTGGCGGTGCTGCTGGATTTGCCCGGTCCTAAGGACAGGACCGGTAAGACTAAAAAAGGCGGAATCAAGCTCAGGGAGGGCGCCGAATTCGTCCTGACTACACGTGACGTGCTGGGAGATGAAACGCAGGTGTCTATCGACCTGCCCGAGTTGCCGCGCCATGTCAGGCTGGGACAGGATATTCTACTGGATGATGGCCTGATGAAGTTGCAGGTTATCGCAGTCAGTAAAAGCGATGTTAAATGTAAGGTGATCACGGGTGGCAGGCTGTTTGATAACAAAGGGCTTACAGTGCCCGGTGTAAGCTGGGATACTGAAACAGTGACAGAGGATGATTGGAAACATGTACAGTTTGCGGTTGAGAATGGTGTGGATTTCATCGGGCTGTCTTTTGTACGCCAGGCCTCTGACGTACAGGAGGTCAAGCATTTCCTCAACCGGGAGGTTTCCCCGGCCGGTGTGATTGCTAAGATCGAAAGACCGGAGGCGCTGGAAGCGTTCAATGAAATATTGGAAGCAGCCGATGGTGTGATGGTAGCGCGCGGCGACCTGGGCGTGCAAATACCCATCGAGCGGGTGCCGATCGTACAGAAAGAACTTATATACAAGTGCAACCGCGTGGGTAAGCCGGTGATCGTTGCCACACAGATGCTGGAATCAATGGTGGATTCGCCCCGCCCGACACGCGCCGAGGTTACGGATGTAGCCAACGCCATTTTTGACGGTGCAGATGCAATCATGCTCTCGGAGGAAACTGCCGTGGGCCATTATCCCGTTGAGGCCGTTAATATGATGTCGCTTACTGCCGGGGAAGCGGAGAAGGCATTGCCTTATGAGGACATTTTTACCCACCGTGGGAAGGACCTGCAGCCGCAGACTGATGATGCTATCAGCTACGCCGCCTGTCACACAGCCCAGCAACTGGGAGCGAGGGCGGTTGTTGCCTATACTGCGTCGGGCAGCACAGCGCGGCGCGTTTCCAAGTACCGCCCGCAGATGCCCATCATCGCTATCACTCCTAATCAATCCATCCAGCGACAGCTGTCACTCTCCTGGGGTGTCTACACTGTTATCGTGCAAGAGCCGCAGACAGTGCTTGCTATGTTCACGCAGGCGGCTGATGCGGTACGCAAGACAGGGCTGGTTAAAAAGGATGACCTGATCGTGGTTACTTCCGGCGTACCCATGGGTGTCTCCGGCACTACCAACATGCTGAAAGTAGAAAAGATCTAAGCAGGAATTTCTTAAAGCACCGTCTTCGTGCCTGCGCTATTAAAGAAAAATTTATCGCCGAATTCCTTAGCCAGTATTGCCGCAGATTTGAGGCCGGTACAATGGGAGACACCGAGTTTCTTAATATTCAGCCCCTTTAAGGCATCAATGGTTTTCTGCATTTGATTGTTGTCAGCACTGAAGAGGTGTGTGCCGCCGATGACGGCATAGATCTCCTTTACTCCTGTTATCTTCTGAGCATGGAA
>CAZABI010000025.1:0-8822 GCA_964483235.1 uncultured Dehalococcoidales bacterium
CGTAACGGCAACCCTGATTTTGTCATCTTCCAGCGTTGATTGTATGATCAGGTTGCCTCGCTTGTTTGTCCTGTACATGAAGTATTCTGCATTCAGTATCGTGTTAAGGAACAGTTGCTGCAGGTGGGAGACATCCCCCTGTACTGCAGGCAGGTCATCAGAGAGCTTGAGGATTACGGCGATGTTCTCTTTCAGCATCTGGCTGTGACGCAGCCGCAATACTCCCTCGATAATGTCATTAATATAGACCGACTGCTTCTCCAACTTCTGGCCACGGGCAAAGAGCAGGAAGTTCCTGATTACATCGGCTGCCCGCTTACCTTCCTTATAAATAGCCTCAGCGTCGTTCCTGGCCTCCGGCGCCAGGCTGGTGTTCTGCTGCAACAGGTAGGCGAATCCCATGACCGCCGTGAGTGGGTTATTGACCTCATGCGCCAGACCGGCCGCCATCTCGCCCAAAGAGGCCAGCCTGTCCGCACTGATCAACTTTTCGGTCATTGTTTTTTGCTGTGTGATATCCCGAATGATACCCAGTATGCCTGCCGGCTGGCCCGCGCCGCCGCGCATTATGGTCATCTTGACCTCGCCCCAGGACTTGAAGCCGTCCCGGTGTGCAAACTCAAATTCAAAAACCTGGGTACGGGTGGGATCAGCTATCAAAGCCTTCATGCACTCAAAGAACCGTTGAAATTCTGTTTCTGTGACACCCAGAGTTTCCGGCTTCAGAGCTTTTTGACGGTAGAGCTTTAATATCTCATCAGCCGGCCAACCTATGATATATCTCACTGAAGGGCTGACATAGACCAATTCCATTTTCATATTGGTCGTAAATATTACGTCCAGCGCGTTTTCTGCCAGCAGCCTGTAGCGTTCCTCACTTTCTTTCAGCGCCTCTTCGGCCTGTTTCCTTGCCGTAATATCTGTGATAAAACTGAGTGTGGCCGGCCTGGTCTCCCAGCTAAATTGCGTGGCGCGTAAATCCACCCATTTAATACTTCCGTCCTTGTCTATGAACCTGAATTCGTATTGCGTCGAGATATTCTCCCCGCGCAGCCTCTTAAGATAGCTCTGGTAAACCATATCACGGTCATCGGGGTGAAGGAGATCGGTAAATGCTCCTTGTGTGACAATCCGCCTGCCTTCCTCCCTGGTGTATTGGCTGATACTGATCAGCGTGTCGTTGGCATATTTGAACTGGCCGTCCTGTATTACCAGTATGCCCTCATTGGCATTCTCAACTACCGAGCGGTATTTCTCCTCGGATTCACGCACGGCCTTTTCAGCTTCTTTAACTACCGTGATATCCGCCAGTACTCCCCGCATTCCGATCAGCACGTTATTCCTGAATACCGGGTTAGTATAAATAATAGAGTTGAAGGTGCTGTCATCCTTTCTCAATACCGTATATTCTTCGCCCTCGCTTTTCACCCCTTCCAGGATTCTAAGATAGGCATTATTCGCCCTTTTCCTGTCTTCCGGAATGATAAACTGGGCCATGTAGATGCCGTTCTCGACATCCACAGGTGAATAACCGAACGTTTCATATCCGTATTTATTAAGATAAGTGATCCTTCCCGTGACATCGGCCTCAAATACGACCTGCGGCAGAAGCTCAGAGATTTCTCTGAACTTCACCTCGCTTTCCCGGAGCGACTGCTCTGTCAGCTTTAGCTCCGTTATGTTGTGCATAATGGTGCTGAAACCAACCACACGGCCCTGGTACGACAATTCAGTCGGGATAGTGTAAATCCAGATTATTCGGCCGTCTTTGCACATCAGGCGGAACTCAATTACCGGCTGCCTGCACTTCCCTTCAATTCCATTCATGAACAATCCCGTTAATTCCGGCAGGTCATCCTGGTAGACATAACCGGCAAAAGGCCTGCCGATCAGTTCCTCCCGCATATAACCCGTCATCTGGCAGATGGTATCATTGACAAAGGTCATTTCGCCTTCCATATTCACTATGGCTATACCGGCGCTTCCAGTTTCCACCAGGCTGCGATATTTGGCCTCGCTTTCAACCACGGCCTGCTGCATCTGTTTACTCTGGGTGATATCGCGGTAAACGACTATAAAAATATATTTACCATCCATACGGATGTAACGCAGACGCCCTTCAACATCAAACATGCTGCTGTCTTTCCCGACATGCATGGCTTCAAAAGCCAGTTGCCCTTTTTCCATGGTTAACTTAAGGCGTTCCTCTAGAAGAGGTAAATTATCTGCCGGGACAAACTGCTGTATATTCATCGTAAGGACATCGTCACGGGTGTATCCCCTGTTCGTGCAGAAGGCCTCATTTGCGTAAAAGATATTGCCTTCGGTGCTAAAGGCAACCACATCATCATACGTGGAATCAAGCAGGAACGCGCGTTCCCTCAACTCCTCTTCCGCTGCTTTCAGCGCTGTAATATCACGTGTTAAGCCCCTGAAGCCAATCACCCTGCCATGCTGGTCATGCAGGGGGAAGACATTAACGAAATAATCGGCTTTCCCTCCGTCTCGCTTGATGACGGCTGTTTCATAATTTTGTGGCACATCCTCCTGAAAAATCTTTCCAAATATTAGCCGGAGGTTCTCCCATGTTTCCGGTGGTTGATAGGTACGATAATTCATACCTATCATTTCATTCTGCGGATACCCCATGGCGCGGCAGGCGGCGTCGTTGACGAAAGTGAAGTTACCCTTTAAATCGAGCTCACAGTATCCTTCATCCATATCATTCAGTATAGTGCCGTACTTGAACTCGCTCTGGCTCAGTGCTTCTTCAGCCTTCTTGCGGTCGGTGATATCCCTCTGGACAGATATGGTGCTGACCGGTTCACCCCTGGCATTACGAATGGTACTCACGCTGAGCAGGACCGTGCGCCTCTCTCCCGAACGCGTCAGGGCCACCATTTCCTCATCCCGGATGGACCCGGTTTCAAGCCATTTTTGCAGCAACCCGGTTGATTTTTGTTGGTAATCCTGCGCATACAGGACGCCAACAGGCTTACCCACCAGGTCTTCCTCCGCATATCCCAGAGCATCAATCACTGTCTTATTTACTTCCAATATCACACCGTCCGGTGACACTCTGTAACAATAAACCGGCGCGTTCTCAAAGAACTGCCTGAACTTCTCCTCGCTCTCCTTTAGCGCCTCGTCCGCCTTCAGCCGCTCGGTTATGTCATGGATAACTCCTCTGAAACCACAAATATTTCCTTTATCGTCAAGCAGCGGAAAAGCGGAATGCTCCACCGGTATTCGCCTGCCATCTTTGCGCATCATTGTTCGAATAAAACGCCTGACCGGTTCCCCGGTTTCAAAAACACCGTTGAATGCTTTAAACACCGTTTCCTTTTCTTCATCCGGTGTAATCGATCGATAGTTCATACCCAGCATTTCTTCATATTCATAACCCAGTAATTGGGCAAAGGTCATATTTGAGAAGGTCAGGTCACCTCTCAGGTTGACCTCATAGTAAGCGTCCTCCATGGCATCCAGGATGGTACGGTACTTCTCCTCACTCTGCCTCAGCGCCGCTTCCGCCCGTATGCGCTCGGTCATGTCACGGGCAGCCCCGACGATACCGAACACTTCACCTTTATCATTCTTCAGCGGGGACTCATTTATTTCGGCTATTCTCAGGCTGCCGTCCTTGTGCCTGAATTCGAGCATGTAAGGCGACTGTTTCTCCCCTGTTTCCAAGGCAGTCCACGATTTCTCGGCACTGATCAGGTTATCCGGGTTATCAGTCAGGAAGTGTTGCCAGCCGTTCTTCATCTCTTCGAGGCTGTAACCCAGCACCTGTTCAACTTGCGGACTGATGTAGACGATCTCACGGTTCGCGTCCTGAATATAAAATATATCCGTGATGTGCTCGACTATATTCTTGAATTTTTGTTCGCTTTCGCGTAGAGCATCCTCGGCCAGTTTGCGCCCGGTAATATCCTCCAAGGTTTCAATAGCGCCCTTTACCATGCCTTGTTGACTGCGTATTAAAGCAGCCGTAAACCTCAGCCACTTACCATTTTCACCCAGCTCGGGGAAGAACTCCGTGGCTTCATAGGCATTGTTTATCAGGTCGGATGGTTTATATTTTCCAGAGTACATTTCATCGAGTTTATCTACTACACCGTCCACCAGCACATCGGCCATGCAGGGGCGCTCATAGCTGTAGAAAGCCTTCCAGTGATCCCTGGTCCCGATGGCATCCTTTGCTTTTATGTTGGACAAATTCTCGAGCGCGGTATTCCAGTACCTAACCTCGTGATCATTACCTATGACGAAGGTTGGGATAGGCGAACCCTGGAGCATGCTGAACAGCCTGGCCTCGCTCTCGCACAGGGCATCCTGCGCTTTTTTACCTTCTGTAATATCATTTAAAAATACCAGCGCAGCCGGTTTCCCGTCCCAGTCAATGACCACAGGATGTATCTCAATCCATTTAAGCCGGCCATCAAAGGTTGTTACCCTGATGCTGTAAACGTCGGGAACATCCTCTCCTCTCATCCTGCGCACACGCCTGTCTGAGACCAGTTCATTGTCTTCCGGATCCAGTATAGTCCTGATTTCTCTCCCGATCAGCTCTCCGATCGGGCCTCCATAGATTTCCGCCGTCCTGGGGTTGGCATATTTGATAGATCCGCCTTCCGAAACGATAACGCCTATGCTGGCATTTTCCACCAGTACACGGTATTTCTCCTCCGATTCATGCAGGGCTTTCTCAAATTTCGTACGTTCCGTAACGTCCCTACCCACTGATACCAAGCCGATTACCTCGCCGTCCTGATAAACAGGAGAACCGCTGATCTCTGTGACTCTTCTGGACCCGTCACGGGCTATAAAAGTATAGGTTGTTGCTTCTATGTGTTCGCCTTCAAATACACGCATTGAATCAGAGAAGGCTTTCTCCAGCGATTCAGGCGCTACGAATTCGAGTTCCCCAATTTTTTTCCCGATTATTTCTTCCGGATTGTATCCCAGTATTCTTTCCACCGAAGGGGATACACTTATTAGCCTGAACTCACGGTCCAGCGTATATATGACATCGGAGGCATTCTCGAAATCCCGGCGGTACTTTTCCTCGCTAGCCCGCAGCGAATCCTCATTCTTTTTCTTAATAATGGAAAGGCCTGCCATATAGGCGAATGCTTTCAAAATTTCATCCGGCACTTCACAGTGTGCCTTCGGCAGAAAGGCAATTGCAGTTCCCGCCAGCTCGGAGCCGTAGTTCAACGACAGCCCTATAATGCTTTCACACCCGGTTTCAGCCATGACTTCGTCAGATTTTTCCCGGCTGATGGTTCCCCACGACATCTCAAACAGGTCCTTGGGCCTGCCGATAATCTCGCTCAGCATAATATTCGTTACTTCAGGAGGAATGTGATATTCCAGCTCAAACAGCTTACCATTGAAAATGACTTCCACCTGCTTGCCCAATGCTTCATCAATTGCTGTGGATGCCAGCTTCAAGGCGCCTTCATTGCTATTGAAAAGTGCAACAGAGGAAGCAACCGCTCCTGTCAGCAGCCTGTATGATTCCGCGATTATGCGGCACAGGTCCAGCCTGCTGGAAGCCTCGGTGAAAGAGATATATATTTCATTGAGTTGCCTATTGTAGTCAGCCAGTGTTTGAAGACGCTCCTCGCTTTCCTGCAGCGCTGACTCAGCCAGCTTTCTTTCCGTAATGTCCCGCACGATGGCCATTATGGCGAGTTGCCCGCGGAAGGTTACGGCTTTGGTCGATATGTTAGCATCCCAAACAACACCATTCTTCCTGACAGCCTTGAACTCGTAAAAGTCGGGGGCTTTCCTGCCTGCCATCCTGTCGTTATAATAATCCAGAAGAGTTTTCTGCCAGCCTGCTTCTATCAGTTCAGTGAAAGGAATACCAATAACTTCCTCAGGCAAGTAGCCGGTTAATTCCTTCGCAGCACGGTTCACATAGGTGATTAGGCCATCCTGGATTATGATCACCCCTTCCCTGGCATTTTCAACCAGCGTAGAGTACTTCTCTTCCGATTCCTGCAGTGCCTTTCTATCCTTTAATTTCTTCAGGATTGATCCCACTTGGGCTGCGATCACCTCCACGGCGTTGCGCTCAGGGTACGGTACCTCATCGATTTTGTGTGAGGCCAGGTTCAAACAGGCAACTACCCTGTTTTCATGGAGTATCGGTATGGCTGCCATGCCACGCAACCCTTCTTCTTTACGCGGGCCGTTTATCTTGACTCCAAGCGCCTGGTGCCTTGAATAAACAGGGGTTCCTTTCATCACCATTTGCGCTTGCGGGTCATCATGTTCAAAGTGGGATGCATTCTTGACGAAGTTCGGTGGCAATCCACGGCTGCTGATCAAGTTTAAATCACCCGTGCTTTCATCCACCAGGTAAATACCGCCGCTGTCCATCCCGGCCACCCGTATGGCAGTTTCCAGGCATAATTTGAGTGCTTCATCCAGATCATCGGTTTCGTTAAGCGCCAGGGCGAGGTCGCGCTGCATGCGCATCCCTTCCTGCGCATTTTTTCTATCGGAGATCTCCTGCTTTAACCTTTCGCTCAGTGCCTCAAGGTGAGCATTACGTTCGTGCATCTGCTTGAGCAGGCTTTCCCGCTGCCGACGCATCTCGTCCTTTAAACCCGACCTTTCCAAAGCCACCTGCAAAGGAGCTGTGATCGATTCAACCGCCTCCACTGCCTCCGAGGTTATGCTGCCACTCACGCCATCGGCAAGCTGGACGAACCCGATAACCTCGTTTTCACGCTCAATTGGTACCAGTGCCAGCGAGTTAAAGCCGTAACGCTCCACAGCGGAGTTTAAGAATCCTGTTAATGGTTCCTCGATCTCACCGGGCAGCTCATCCAACCGCGGAAAATACAATGACCCATCCGCTGTAAAATAATTGGGTTTTTCTTTCATGCCCGGAAGAAAAACTTCTTCAAAGCCACCCGGCAGTGTGAAGTTCTTCAGATCCCATAGACCAGCGCTGGAACCACTGGTAGATTTAAAGCGCCAACCCCGCTGTTCGTCCAAAACCACTATCTGGACAGAGTTGAATCCGGTCAATTCCCTAAGTGAGTCCGTTAGTTTATCCAGTAAAGGCTGGCCTTCATTGTACTTCAGTGCAAGCTTATCCAGGCTTTCAACCAGTCTTAGCGTACCCTTTGATGATACAGGCTTCTTCTTGATAAGCCGCGGGAGCGCGACTTCTTCTACCGGGGGCTTTTCACTTACGGCGCGCTTCACTCTGGCCTTGGCCGGTTTTACAGCGCGTTTTGTTTTGCCTCCCGGTGCCTCCGGCTGCTCCTTATCCTTTTTAGAGACCTTCCTCGCCATTACCCTTTATCCCGCAATTTCTAATTTTTAGAGGATATAAATGAAAGGTATGCCTATTATATACTTTATTATCTGTAGGAGTGTCAATATTTTTAAGGTAATTCCTGCGAGACAAACGGCTCAATATAATTCTTTTTTTGTAGTGATATTGAACGGGGAGATATAATTGAGGAACCGGTAAAAAGATGAAGTCAACTTACGACAACCTGCTAAGCCATGTGGTAAAGCCGGCCCGCTATACCGGGGGTGAATGGAACTCGGTTACCCGTGATTGGGCTTCCACCGATTTACATGTAGCCCTGGCCTTTCCCGATATCTATGAAGTCGGCATGTCAAATATGGCCATACCCATCCTGTATGGACTGCTAAACAGCATTCCGGGTGTGCTCGCTGAGCGGGTGTACGCTCCCTGGCCGGATATGGAGGAACTGCAAAGGCAAAACGGGGTGCCTCTGTCCAGTCTCGAATCGCGCCGTCCGCTGGGGGAACTCGACCTAATTGGTTTTTCACTGGGCTACGAGCTCAGCTACACCACTGTACTGAACATGTTGGACCTGGCCGGGATACCTGTATTCAGGCGGGACCGCGGGCAACACCACCCACTGGTAATCGCCGGCGGAAGCAGTGCGCTGAACCCCGAGCCGATGTCGGACTTCATCGACCTGTTCTTCATAGGTGAGGCCGAGCAGGCACTACACGGCCTGGTCGACGTCTTACGTTCACACAAGCAAGACAGACAGGGACAATTGCGCGCCCTTTCGCAGCTCCCGGGTGTTTATGTACCGGGCTTTTATGATACTGATTACGATAAAGACGGAAAAGTTACGCAATTTGTCAGCAACATTGAGTGGGCGCCGGCCGGTATTGACCGGGTGATAGCCAGCCAATTGATCCCTGTTACCAGGCCGCCCGTGCCTTACATCGAGGTCATCCATGATAGGGCGGCTGTTGAGATACAGCGGGGCTGCAGCCGCGGCTGCCGCTTCTGCCAGGCCGGTATGCTTTACCGCCCGGTGCGCGAGCTTTCCGAGCCCGACATTATTGAAGCTGTGGACCGGCTTATGAAAAATTGCGGGTATAACACACTCTCACTCATGTCTTTAAGCTCAGGGGATTATAGTAACATCAATCACCTCGTCCAGACGCTTGCCGGCAAGTATTCGGGGAGCGGTATTACCATCTCCCTGCCCAGCCTGCGGTTGGATAAATCATCCATTGAGCTTATTGAAGCACTGCCTTCCGGACGCAAAACTACTCTCACTTTCGCACCGGAAGCGGGCAGCGAACGCTTACGCAACGCAATTAATAAAGCCATTCCCCAGGACACAATGATGGAAACGTTTGCAGCCGCCTTTGAAAAGGATTGGGCGAACCTCAAGCTGTATTTCATGGTGGGGCTGCCCACCGAGACGTTGGACGATGTTAAAGCCATCGCTGACCTGGCCGGGGCAGTCTGCAAGATGGGGAAGAGAGTCAGAGGACGGCCGCCGAGGGTCAGG
>CAZABI010000026.1:0-8773 GCA_964483235.1 uncultured Dehalococcoidales bacterium
GACCAGGGTCGAGGGGAGGAAGTATGTGAGCTTCTCTATCCAGACAGCCGGTGGAAAGAAACTGATTCAAGGTGATTACCAGCTGAGACTACTCGTAAACGGTATCCCGCAGGTCACCGTCCCCTTTAAAGTAGTTGATAGCGCTGATATAGCAGGACCCTATCTAAGCGAGGCCGGCACGCTGGTTTACGGCGGATCTGAAAATATGACCGTCGAAATGGTAAATAGCTTCCCAGCAAATATAGAGACCGTCAATTTCAGGGTGAAAGCCAATAATTGCCCACCGGGGACTGAGGTTGGTATTAAATGGATGGTGACAAAAAGCGCTGAGGGTGATGTGCTGGATCATGTGCTAAATGAAGAAACTACTAAGCCGGAGGGAACGGCAGAATTATTCAGCACGATAAAGCGCACCTCGGACGAATTCCCGCGGGGACAGTATGCGGTAAAAGTATTACTGAACGGTGAAGAAAAAATCGTCGTGCCGTTCCAGGTAAAGTGACGGGTAGTCAGGAATATCCTTCATACGCAGATGATTAGAATAACTGTGCAATAAGACTATTTATGAAAGGAAGGCAACATGATGAAATCGGTATTTATATTAATGCTTGCGGCGGTTACATCCCTTGCCCTGTTGACCGGGTGCGTGCAGGTTAACAGGGAATCCGTTTACCAGGTGTCGACTATAGGTGCGCTGATGCAGGGAGTGTACGAGGGGAGCGTTAAATGCGGCGATTTGCCCTCACATGGTGATGTTGGACTGGGCACGTTTGAAGCGCTGGACGGAGAGATGGTCATGCTGGACGGGCGTGTATACCAGGTAAAGCTCGATGGTACCGCCATTGAAGTATCTCCTGATATCAAAACGCCTTTCGCCGCAGTTACTTTCCTCGATGTTGATAAGACGGTGGCTGTGGACAAGCCTTTGGACCTTAATCAATTACAGGCTTACCTGGACGGGCTGATGCCGTCAGCCAACCTTTTTTATGCAGTCAGGATCGATGGTATTTTCCCCTTTATGAAGACCCGAAGTGTTCCGGCGCAGAGCAAACCGTATCCTCCCCTGGCGGAGGCTGGGAAGAAACAGCAGGTGACGGAATTTACCGATGTGGAAGGAACAGTGATCGGCTTCAGGTGTCCTGAGTATGCCGATGGTGTTAATGTCCCCGGATATCATTTCCATTTCCTGGATAAGGACAGAAAAAAGGGCGGCCATGTACTGGACTGTCGAATAGCCAACGGCACAATAATAATTGATTATACAGCGGGTTTTGAGATGGTACTGCCTGAGAGTACCGCATTCTACCGTGTCAACCTGGGACAGGGTCAGCCGGAAGGCCTCCAGCAAGTAGAGAAAGGGAAGTAATCCGTTTATGTCCCTGCGAGCGTAGCGCAGCAATCTCCTATTTACCGGATTCTTTCAGCGCCCTCTGCTCTAACCGCTTCGTGTGCATCTCCCAATCGGCCTTTTCCTGCCCCGAGGCTCTCCAGAACACGAAGGTACAGACCTCGGCCCCGGCCGGTATGGTGCAGGTGAACTTTACCTGCCAGTCTTTACTCACCCAGCCTGAATCCATCATGGCATCGAGCATTCCCTGCACCAGGTAACGCTGCACGCGGCAGTCAAAGGCGCTGTAATGGTCCTGGTGCGGGCACCAGATGATGTCAAAGCTAACCCTGTCAGGTGAATCGATACGTGGTTTTTCAAGGGAGGCATAATAAATGGTGTTGACCACGGTGGCAAAGAAGCTGATCAGTTCGGCCTCACTCAGGCCCTCTGGTTTTTCTACACTGTTATAAGTCTGCTTCACCATGTCATAGCCGACCTTGCGCAGCGCTCCGGAGACAACCTGCTGGCCTTTTTCACCGAACTCCTTCTCACAGTCCTTGAGTATCCGGATGATGGCCATACTCTGCATGGTGCCCCATTGCCAGAGGGTAGACGGGTCGAAATCGGTCTTACCCAGCACCTCTTCCTTCAAACGCTTCAGACCTACGGCATAAGGCTGGTTGAACTTGAATTTTTTCCAGGTGAATTCCTCGCGGCTGTCCCAGTGCGCCATTGCTGCCACCTCCGGTCTATAATTTGAGATATATTACATCAAAGCGGGCTGTTTTGACACGGGTTTAAGTCCGGCGGTAAACTCATTCAGATTGCCATGAAAAAGAAAAAACTAAAAGCCAACCGGTTTGATGACCTCAAGATAAGCATTAAGAAAGCGCTGGGCATGAAGATCATACTCTGCGATTCATGCAAGTACGACTGGCGCGGCGCCTGCCGCCGGCCCGAACGTCCAAATGCTGTGTGGTGCCCGGACTACGAGAAGAGAGGCACTTAAAGCAGGGGCGAGGACTTTAGCCTCGCCCCTGAGATGGACAGGGCTGAAGCCCCGTCCCTACGTTACTTCCATGCGGTAGTCCAGCCCGCCCTCATCCGTCAGTACAAACCTGACCTTCTCGCCCTTGAGTAAGTAGGGTTCGCTCATGCCCCTCAGCGCCGGGAAGTCGGCCTCCTCCAGGAAGCAGCGCAGCAGGACGATCTCATTATCGTTCTCCACGCAGGCGTCACCCTTTTTCAGATACTCGGCAGCCAGTCTGTTGAATTCATGCCTGGCCGTGGACTCGATGCAATGGTCGAGGGTGGGATAAAGCTGGATGGTGGTCATGGCAGCTGTGAAATTCCGGGCGATTGAGGTGCAGGCGGTGCTGTTATCACCCGCAGCGGTATCCTCACCATTTCGTGACCTTCGACGACTACGTGCAGTGAGTATGATCCATATTTAGGGAACTCGACGCTGTCGAAGCGCATGGCCAGCCGCCCGGTGCTCTCGGTGCCGGAGGGCGGTCTTGGAATGTTGAGCTTGCCCTTTAAAGGCGTAAGCACTTCCCTGCCTTCGTCGTCGATCAGTGCGACTTCAAAATTCTTTTCACCTGCTTCCACGGTGTTGGCGCGCAATTGCATGACCAGGAAAAAATTGGGGTGGCGGGCGGGTATTTTCTGTGCCATGATAGTATCAAAGCCTATGCCGAGGGCGTTGATCTTGTTAGTCGCCTCGGCATAATCGCAGATGAAAGCGAAATCAACCTGCATTGTGTGGCACCGTCAGCGCCCGTACTATAGCCCATAACGGCATCCATTTCAAATTGAAGGGATGCGATTTCATTGACTGCATGTATAGCTGATGTTATGATTTAGCCATACCGCGGGGATACCCCGGTAGTATATGAGTAACGAACACACCATATTTTTCATACTAATTCTGGTCTGCCTGATTGCAAATGCATTCTTCTCCAGTGCGGAAGTAGCCTTTATCGCACTTTCCAGAATCCGCATCAAGCACCTGGTGGGACAGGGTGTTAAGTGGGCAAATATACTGGAGAAGTTTAAAGAGGAACAGGGGATTTTCCTTTCTGCGATGCTGTTAGGCAGCAACATGGTTCAAATAGCTGCTGCCTCACTTGCAACCGTAGTGGCCGTAAACCAGTGGGGTGAAACGTGGGGGGCTGTAGCCGCTACTGTTATATTAACGGCACTGGTGCTGGTATTTGGCGAAGTCATTCCCAAGACATTCGCGGTACACCATTCGGAAAAAGTTGCTCTGGTATATGCAGTACCCGTTAAGGTTATCATCTGGATTCTTTACCCGTTTGTCTGGCTGCTGAGCAAGATAGGCGTGGGCTTTACCCGCTGGGTGACAGATGGGGATGCAGACAAGGCAACGGTAGATGAGGCTGAGATTCGCACGGCCATCGATGTGGGCGAGGCGGAAGGCGTCTGGAAGGAAGCCGAGGCCGATATGATCCACAACGCCTTCGAGTTTCCCGACCGCCCTGTCAAGGAAGCCATGCAACCCCGCACCGAGATAGCCTTCGTCGAGGAAGGCACCACACTGGATGAGTTTTTGGAGATTTACCGCGAGCATCCGCTTGCCCGTTTCCCGGTTTATAAGGATACTCCCGATAACGTTACTGGTATTCTCACCATCAAGGACGTGCTGATGGCTATTGCCCGGGGCACCATCCACGGTGACGATAAAGTAGATACCCTGGTCAGGACAGCCTATTTCGTACCGGAAACCAAGCGGCTGGGCGAGCTGCTCCCGGAAATGCGCGATCACAACAACCACATGGCTGTGGTAGTGGACGAGTTCGGCGGTGTGGCCGGCATAGCCAACCTGGAACACCTGGCGGCTGAGATAATGGGCAGCATCGGCGACGAAATGTCGGCGGTGGTAAAGGAGATAATACCAATTGACGCCAATACAAACGATGTGGATGGTGAACTGAGAATAGAGGACGCCAATGAAGAGCTTGACCTGCACCTGCCGGAGGGCGACTATGATACGGTAGCCGGTTTTATACTCAGCCATCTGGGCCGCATTCCGCGGCAGGGCGAGCATTTCCGCTACCACAACCTTAAGATGGCCATCACCGAGATGAAGGACAGGAAGATCGAGAGGGTCACGATAACCAGGGAAAAGGATGCTTCGGCTGCGTCTTAAGTTCAACCGCAGCGACAAGCTGAAGTACCTGTCTCACCTGGACCTGATGCGGCTGTGGGAAAGGGCGTTGCGGCGCGCAGGATTATCCATAGCTTACTCTGAAGGTTTCAGTCCGCATCCGCGTATTTCACTGGCCGCACCTCTGGCCGTGGGCATCACCAGTTCGGCTGAATTGATGGACGTGTTCCTGGTCAATCATATCGCGCCGGGCATGTTCCTGCAGCAGTTAAGGCCGCAGATGCCGGAAGGGATAGACATCATCGAGGTCATGCCGGTCAGGCCTGATGCCCCGTCGCTGCAGTCGCGTGTCCGCTATGCCGAATATAAGGTTGAGATGGATACGGGAAAGAGCGATGTTGAAGTGCAATCGGGTATAGCATCGCTGCTGGCCAGCGGTGAGTTCCCGTGGCATCATTCACGTGATACGGGCGAGCGTTTTTACGACCTGCGTCCGCTCATCGATGATATCTGGTTGATGGATTGCGCAGATGGCCTTTGCAGGCTTGGCATGAGGCTGAAGTGCGATCCCTCCGGCTCCGGCCGGCCCGAACAGGTGTCAAAGGCACTGGGATTTGAAGAGACTCCGCGGGTTATTGAGCGCACAAAGCTGATACTGGCGTGATACAGTTTAGCGGGCGCACCTGAAGGTACGCCCCTACAGGTAGGGACGGGGCTTCAGACCTGTCCATTGTATAGGGCGAGGCTAAAGCCATCGCCCCTGCATTGTGCTTCGCTCGCAATGACAGGCCTCTCCGCACTATAATAAGCTGTTAAAATTGCTGCGGAGGACGGTTATTAAACTTATTCTCATACGTCACGGCGAAACAACCTGGAACCAGCAGCGCGTTATCCAGGGCGGCAGCAGCGACACGGATTTAAGCGAGACCGGCCGCGAGCAGGCGGCTAAGTTAGGACTGCTATTAAAAGATGTCCCCCTGACGGCCGTCTATGCCAGCCCGCTCAAGCGTGCCATGGATACGGCCGGGGCTGTAGCCAGGTATCACAAACTGGAGGTACAGCCTGCGCCGGGGCTTAAGGAGATCGAAGTGGGCGAACTGGAAGGCGTATCACTCGATAAATTCGCCCAGTCCTTCAGCCAGTTCATGGTAGACTGGCAGACCAAGGGAGACGAGATGACCTTTTTCGGCGGTGAGAACCTGGGAGAGTTCCGCGACCGCGTCTGGGCGGCGATATTGGGGATCGTGGACCGGAACAGGGAAGGGACCGTGGCGGTGGTCTCCCATTATTTCGTGACGGCCACAGTTGTCTGCCAGGCGCTGGGTCTGCCGATTACCCATCTGGTGCGCATCAGGATCCAGCCCAGCAGCCGGACTATACTGGAGTTCTGCAACGGTTATCCTGCGCGGTTGTTATTACTTAGCAATGTCTGTCATCTAAGGGAGAAGTGAGCTTGTCGGCCAGGCAGGTTCCCCTTGAAAAACGTGTCCTGGGCTATATCAGGGAATACGGGCTTGTTTCGGGCGGAGAGACCGTGCTGGCGGCGGTGTCGGGAGGAGCGGATTCAGTTTGCCTTCTAAGTGTACTTAACAGCCTGCATGAAGAGCTTAATATCAAGTTGCATGTTGCCCACCTGGACCACGGGCTGCGCGGCGCTGAATCGGCCGCAGATGCACAATACGTGGCGGAGCTTGCACAGAAGCTGGGCATTCCTTTAACTATCGAGAAGCGCGACGTAAATGAATGGAACAGGCAGCGCAAGACTTCGCTGGAAGAGGCAGCCCGTGAGGTGCGCTATCAGTTCCTGGATGAAACGGCCAGGCAGGCCGGGGCAACGAGGGTGGCCGTCGGGCACACGCGTGACGACCAGGTGGAGACGGTGCTGCTGCACTATCTGCGGGGCACAGGAGTGTCCGGTTTACGGGGATTAAGACCGGCGGCGCCCATGCCCTACGGCCGCAAGGACGACGGCCTGTATGTTCTTCGCCCTTTGCTCGATATTACCAGGGAGGAAACCCAGGCCTATTGCAGTTCGCAGAATTTACAGCCGAGGATTGATCCAACCAATGAGCAAAAGGGATTCCTGCGCAACCGGGTCAGGCTGGAGCTGCTGCCTCTTTTAAGGCAATATAACCCGGAAGTCGACAGGGCCGTACTCAGGTTGGCCGGACTGGCAGGTGATGACGCCGATTTCATCGACGGCCAGGCGCAGATTGTTTTCAAGCAGTTGTCAAACCGTGAAGGCTGCCTGACCTGCCTCGATTCAGGTAAATTGCGCGGCATACCCCTGGCCCTGCAGCGGCGTCTATTCCGCATTGCGCTGGAACAGGCCTACGGCAGCCTCAGGGACGTGGAGGCGCAGCACGTGGAGGCGCTGATAGGGCTGCTCTTCGGTACGACCGGGAAATGCGTGCAACTGCCGGGTGGAGTTATTGCAACCAATGAGCGCGGGCGCATGGTGATCTCGGAAGCCGGCGCGGCGGTCTGTCCCTGGCCCGCATTAAAAGAAAACTACGCATTAAAAATTCCCGGTGAAGCCAGCCTGCCCGGCTGGGATGTGACGGCCGACATCATCGGCGAGAATTTCTATCGCGAGGACGACATCTTCAGCGCCAGCTTTGATTTGAAGAAAATGGGACGAACTTTAATTGTGCGCGGCCGGCAGGCGGGCGACCGTTTTCAGCCGCTGGGACTACCGCACAGCCGGAAGCTGCAGGATTTCATGGTGGATGCTGCCGTGCCACGTTCCTGGCGCGATAGCGTGCCGCTGGTCTGCACGCCCGGTCAAATCGCCTGGGTGGTGGGCTGGCGTATCGACGACAGGGTAAAGGTGACCACGGCTACCGAGCAGGTGCTGAGACTCGAATTTCACCGCCAAAAGGTGCAGCCGTGACGGGGCAGTTCAAGCCCCGCAGGGATGTGGAGATTGAGCTTGACCTGCATCGCCTGACGGTGGACGAGGCCATGCCGCTGCTGCATGACTATTTAAACTCGGCCTGTTTGGCCGGGCTGAGGCAGGTGCGCATCGTGCACGGTAAGGGCAGCGGGGTGTTGAGGCAGGCGGTTGTAAGAGAATTGAAAAAGCAACCGGTGGTGCGCAGTTATCGTCCCGGTGGAAAGGGAGAGGGTGGTGACGGGGCAACGGTGGTGGAATTGTAAGGAAGTTGATGGCCTCGCTCCCAGTAAAGTAAAAAAGAAGCGGCCCCAGCCGAGGCCGCTTCTAATCTATAAACGATTGTATGTTACTCGGTTGTACTGGTGGTGGGGGCTTGCTGTACCTTCCCGGTGCTTTGAGGAACAACTTCGGGTTTAGGCAAGACCTGGGGTACCGGGGCCAGCTTGATATTGATCTTGAAAAAGTCGGGTACGAAGCCGTTCTTGATGGCCACCAGCAGGAAGGCATCCGAGCTGTTGAACCTGACCGCCAGGTTGCCGTTCTCATCGGTGTAGCCGATGAATGAACTTCGCTGGCGCAGCAGCGGAGCGTACTTCTCCTTGACGTCGGCGTCGAAGGATAGTGTGGACTTCAGTACGGAAGCCACATCTGCAGCCAGGTCCATCTTTATGGCGTACAGGGCGACCTTACCCTCGCCTTTGCCGGTGCCGTCGATGACCAGGAT
This sequence comes from uncultured Dehalococcoidales bacterium, assembly GCA_964483235.1. Lineage (GTDB taxonomy): Bacteria > Chloroflexota > Dehalococcoidia > GIF9 > UBA5629 > CAZABI01. Next base: position 8,081 of record CAZABI010000026.1, read on the forward strand.
ATTGACAGTCTCACCCACAATGACCTCGGCCGGTGCCTTAATGAAGAGAGACTTCCTGACCACGGGCACGTTGATGGTGGCGTGAATGAAGCCCGGGTCATAGCCGTCCTTAAAAGCGGCTATTATGTAGCGACCGGATGAGCCGAATGTATAAGAGAGCTGTCCCCTGTCATTGGTATAACCGGCGAAAGTGCCCTTGTCCTTAGCCGTGGCTGCTTCGGTCTGAGACCCGTTGTCCGTGGATGTGGTGGTCACGGACTGAACTTCGTTAACCTCGCCGATCTTCAGCACATACACCGCAGCTTTAGCTACGGCCGCGTTTCCACCCCTTTCCCAGACACGGATATAGACCGGCTGCCCGATGGAGATATTGAAGAGCGCGCCGATCTCAAGCTTTTTAGCGCCCTGGGAGATAATGTTGATGCGGGCGCCGCCGGGAGTATAGCCATCCTTCACGGCGACGATCATCCACAGGCCGGGCTCGGTGAAGGCATATTGCACTTCGCCGCTTGAGTTTGTGTTACCAATGAAAACGGCCTTCTCCCTGTATTCGCTGACCAGCTTCTCGGCCTCGGTAAGGCTGATAGCATTGCCGTAAGACGCGTCGATTACAACCTGGGTAGCTGTGCCGTTTTTCACGGTGGGCGGAACCTGCCTGATGGTGGGCGGCAGTGCGACCAGTCCCGGCCGGCA
>CAZABI010000027.1:0-1143 GCA_964483235.1 uncultured Dehalococcoidales bacterium
ACGCTTCAGTATCTTGCCGATGGCGCTGGTGGGAAGCTGGTCCATGAAGATGATCTTCTTCGGCACCTTATACGGGGCCACACGGCTGCGCAGATATTCGGTGATCTTCTTCTTCTCCTCGTCGCTCTTCTCGACGCCCGGTTTGAGCACGATGGCCGAGGCCACCATCTCCGAGCCCGGCCGGTCGGGGTCGGGTATACCCACGGTAGCGCCCATGTCCACGTTCGGGTACTCGCAAATAACGTCGTCAAGCTGGCGCGTGAACACCTTAAAGCCTGACACGTTGACCATGTCCTTCAGCCGGTCCACCACGTACAGGTAGCCTTGCTCGTCCATCTGGCCGATATCGCCCGTATGGAACCAGCCGTCCCGTAAGACGTTGGCTGTCTCATCCGGCTTGCGGTAGTAGCCCTTGGTGAATACCTGCGGCCCCCGGATTAAGATCTCGCCCGGTTCACCGAAGGGCATGGCATCTCCCGTGGCAGTATCAACTATCTTAATTAAGGTATCGGAAAGCGGCAGGCCCACTGAGCCCGGTTTCTTTTTACCTTTTAGTGGGCCGGCCGTCACGATGGCGCTGGTCTCGGTAAGGCCGTACACCTCAACCAGCTTGCTCTCGCCGACGACGCTTTCAAATTCCTTGATGTACTCAGGCGGGAAGGGCGCGGCGCCGCTGACAACGTACTTCACAGTAGAGAAATCATAGTCGCGGAAGCCCGGCTGTTTGAGCAATTCGAGGAAAACGGTAGGGACGTTGCCGATAAGGTCCGGTTTCGAGCGCTTCATCCACTTGATAATAAATTTCTGGTCGCGCGGGTTGGGCACGGCCACCTGGGTGAGTGCCTTGGAGAACATGGCCAGTGACATCACCAGGCCGGCAATGTGAAAGAGCGGCATGACGGTCAGACCCGTCTGCTTTCCCAGAGGTGTGTCCAGCCACGTCGTTAGCTGCACCATCTGCGACACCAGGTTGCGGTGGGTAAGCTCGGCGCCCTTGGGCATACCGGTAGTGCCGCCGGTGTACTGCATGGCGCAGGTATCATCCGGGCTGACCTTCACTTCTATGCTATCGGCCGGTAGTTTTTTCATCACGTCCGTGAACAGCCAGATCTCTTTGCCCTCTATCGGTTCCACCTTGCCCGT
>CAZABI010000027.1:1243-8399 GCA_964483235.1 uncultured Dehalococcoidales bacterium
TCACGTCCGTGAACAGCCAGATCTCTTTGCCCTCTATCGGTTCCACCTTGCCCGTAGGAACTTTTTTGGACAATTTGGCCAGCGTCTTGACCGGCTGCGGGAAGTAGTCCAGTATGCCGGTGAAGACGATCAGTTTGAGTTCTGTATCCGGCGCCACCCGTTTGATGCGAGGGAACATGGCATCCAGCGTCACCAGCGCCTTAGCCTGCGAATCTTTTATCTGGTACTTAAGCTCCTCCTCGGTCAGCAGCGGGCTGACGCCGCTCAATACGCAGCCTGCTTTTTGAACACCCAGTGCGGCGACATAGTAAGCCGGCAGGTTGGGCAAATGCACTCCGACGATGTCGCCCGGCTTAAGCCCGGCTTTAATAAGCAATGCGGCGAAGCGGTTGGACATGGCATCCAGCTGGCTGAATGTGAAGGGAGTGCCCATGTACCACAGCGCTTTGCGTTTGGGGAAACTCTGGAAAGCGTCCTTGATGGCTTCCCAGAAAGTCAGCTCGGGGTACTTGATGCTGGCGGGAACGTGAGAATCGTACTGCTTGAGCCACGGTTTCTGATCATAATGGTCACCCAATGTACTGCAACCTCCAAATTATTCTTATGACAGCCGGAAATACTCCGGCCTGTTCACCTCATACCCGACATCCCCGGCGCGGAATAGAAAGCCGCAAAATCATAATTCGGTAAGGAGATACCGTGCGCCTATTGTAGCAGATTTAAAAGAAAATAAACTATAATGTCCCTGCAATTCGCACCCGGGCAGTGAGGCATGAGTAACGCAAAATGAAAACCGGCATTATTTTCACAACAATGGCCGCAGTTGTCTGCCTGCTCCCACTTGCCTGCGCCAGCGGCAGCCGCACTCCTTATGAGCAGGAGCCTCCGGTTGTCCGCAGCATCAGCGATCTTTATCAGCGGCTGGACAAGGCCACCGCACCCCAGTCGTTTATCAATGTGCAGACGCTGGGCGAAGTAACATACGGCAACTATAAGGCACCGGTCAAGCTCTACTCCATCTACAACCGCTCGGGTTTTAAAAAGCGCGTTTTCCTCAGCGGCGGCATGCACGGTAACGAGCCGGCCGGCGTAGAGACCCTGGCGCAGTTCATCGAATCGCTGGCGCGCAACCCGTCCGAATTAGGCTCTATCTCCTTCGATATTGTGCCGGTCGTCAACCCATGGGGATTCGAGCATGACCAGCGCTTCAACGGCGAGGGCAGGGACGTTAACCGCGATTTTGCTTCATTTAAGTCGCAGGAGTCGAAGATAATTGACGGCTATCTCAAAGGCCAGCGTTACGACCTGATGCTCGATCATCACGAGGACCCCGACGGCAGCGGCTTCTACATGTACCAGTATGCCATGCCGGACCAGGTTATAAGCCGGCAGGTGATCGGGGCGGTCAGGTCGGACGGCTACCCCATTGAGCAGAACGTTAACATGGTGATTTTAAAGACGGAGGACGGATTGATCGACGCGCCGCTGTGGGGACTGTGGTATATGCAGGCCACCGGCCAGCTCAGCTTCCCCAACTGGTCGCGCCTCAACGGCAGTGAGACCGTTTATACTATCGAAACACCTACGAAGCTGAAATGGGAGGGCCGCCTCCAGATGCACAGCACGGCCAGGGAAATGATACAGGATAACCTGATTAAAGGAGACTCAAAATGACGCTTCCACTTTTTAAAAATTATCCCGGCCTCAAGGACAAAATACCCTGGATGCCCATCGGGAATTTCCCGACTCCCGTCCAGAAGTTGGAGAAGCTGGGCAAGGAGATCGGCTGCGATAACCTCTGGTTGAAGCGCGACGACCTCTCGTCCGATATCTACGGCGGCAACAAGGTACGCAAGCTGGAGTTCGCCATCGCCGACGCACTACGCAAGAAGAAGAAATACATGGTAACCGTGGGCGGCATCGGCACTAACCACGGCCTGGCCACCACCATCCACTGCGGACGCGCCGGCATCAAGACCGTGCTGGTGCTCATTCCCCAGCCGCTCACGGACAAGGTGCAGGAGAACCTGCTGCTCGACCGGCATTTCGGCGCTGAGATAAACGTCGTCCGGAGCACTGCAGAAGCTTATTTACGGGCGGCCTGGGCATTGCTCACCCACCCCAATTTCTATCTCCTGTGGGCGGGAGGCACCTCGCCGCTCAGTACTCTGGGCTACGTGAACGCGGCATTTGAGTTAAAGCAGCAGGTGGATGACGGTATGCTGCCCGAGCCTAAATACATCTTCGGCGCCACCGGCTCAATGGGCACCACTGCGGGACTGGTCGCGGGCATCAGTCTGGCCGGGTTGAAGAGCAAGGTAGTGGGCGTGAAGGTCTCAATGAATGAATACTCCAATGCCAGGGGTATTACCGCGCTGGCAAATAAGACCATCCGGTTGATGCGCAAATACGATCAAACCGTGCCTGACCTGACGTTTACCTTGAACGACTTCCGGTTTGAAACCGGCTTTTTCGGAGGCGAGTATGGGAAGGTGACGCCTGAGGGAAAGGCGGCGGTTGAGCTGATCAAGAGGACCGAGGGCATCAAGCTGGAGACCACTTACACGGGCAAAACCCTGGCAGCCATGCTGGATTTCGTTAAGCAAGATAAGTCACTCAACGGGGCGCCGGTGCTCCTCTGGGACACTTATAACAGCGTGGATTTCACCGAGACCATCAAGCAGTGCGGGGGATTCAGCACGCTGCCCGCCTGCGCGCAATGGGCCTGCAAAGAAAACCTGATACCCTATTTGAAATAGTTGCGGGGATGGGTCAATAAGCACGCGCATTATTATTTAAAAATATCACCTCAAATCCCTCTTGACAACGCCCTTTTTTATGGTAATATGAATAGTGACTCATGTTTCATATTCATTGAAGATGTAAATCGTCGGGGGCATGCGAAAATGAGCAGGTACGCGAAGATCAGGGGTTCCGGGATGTACATCCCGCAGAAACGCATCACCAATGAAGAATTAGGGCGGATGATTGGCTATGACGTTGATAAGTACCTGGCCACCAAGGGCATCAAGGTCCGCTTCCAGGCTGCGCCGGATGAATCGACTTCCACGATGTCGGTGAAAGCCGCGCAAAGTGCCCTGGAAAAAGCCGGTATGCATCCTGACGATCTTGATTATATTATCCTGGCCACAGATACCGCCGATTATGTTACACCCCCGACTTCCGCCATCATCCAGCACAATCTGGGCGCGCGGAACGCGGGCGCTTTCGATATCAATGCGGCCTGTACTGACGAAACGATCGCACTGGGCATCGGGTCGCAGTTCATCATGCTCGATCCGGAGATCAACAACGTCATGGTCATCGGCGCCTATACCATGACCCGTTGGCTGGACTGGGGACCATACTCCGAATCGGTCACCAAGGTGCTGGCCACGCTTTTCTCCGACGGGGCAGCCGCGATCATCCTCTCCAGGTCCGATGAACCCGGCTATATTGCCAGCAAGACCATATCCGAAGGTGAATACTGGGACACTTACGGCATCTATGTAGGCACAGCGGCTCCGCCTGATGTCAGCACCGTGGCTAAAAAGCACCACCTGCTACGCTTCCACGAGAACCGCCACAAGGTGCCGGCCGACTTCAACGTAGTGCGCTGGCCGAAGCTGATACGCGAGGTCTGCCGCAAGGGCAATATCAAGGTAGAAAACCTTAATATGGTGCTGATGAACCAGGTTGAGCTTGATACGGTCGAGGCTACCATGCAGGTGTTGGGATTACCTATGAGTAAGACTCACTGGATAGCCGACCACCTGGGCTACGCCGGCTCGGCCTCTGCACTGATGGCACTGCACGAGTGCCGCGAACTCGGAAAGCTCAAGAAAGGAGATTACCTGATGTTCTGCACCTCCGGTGCGGGCTTTGTGCTGGGAGCAGCGCTATTCAAATGGGTGTGATATTTTATTATGTCATCGCGAGCAGTCACAGCCGACGTGGAGATCTTTGCCGCGGCTCCCGGGGAGCCTCGCAATGACGCTTTAGCAATAATTGACATGCAATATTTTATCTGTTACTATCCAAATCTGATTGGGGCGTCATATATTGATGAGGAGGTAAGCCATGCCGCAGCTTGAGGTTGGCGAGGGTATCAAGATCAATTACGAGGTTTACGGCCAGGGAGAACCTGTGCTGTTTTTAGGCGGCATCATGATGAACACGGTGAGTTGGGCGACCTTCGTCCCCACACTTTCACAAAAATTCCAACTTATCCTGATGGATTTCCGCGACCAGGGACAATCGTCCAAAATGACCGGCCCCTACAAGATAGACATCCATGTGGGCGATGTGATTAAACTCCTGGATGCGCTGAATATACAGAAAGTACACATGATGGGCGTTTCCTACGGCGGAGACGTAGCCCTGCTGTTCACGCTCAAGCACCAGGACCGGCTGAAGTCGCTGATGCTTCCCAACACCACCAGCTTCATTCCCAACCACCTCAAGGTTATCGGCAAGTCCTGGGAAGTGGCCGCCGAGCTTAACGACGGCGAGAAGTTCTTCCAGCTTTCCACCCCGATCATCTATTCCGGCCCGTTCTATGATAAGTATATGGACTTCCTGCTGCAGAGGCAGGCCATGTTCAAGTCACTTTTAACCAGGGAATGGTTCGAGGGCTTTACACGGCTTTCACAGAGCATACAGGAGTACTACGTCACACCCGAGCAGCTCAAGACCATCAAGGTACCGACGCTCCTCATCGGCGCGGATAAAGATATTATCACTCCCATCGAATTACAGAGGATACTGCTGGACAACATAGCAGGCTCAGAGTTTGTCATCATCCCGGACGCCGGCCACGGCGCTTTCCTGGAGAAGATGAACGAGTTTATGACCATCATCCTGGGTTTTGTAATCAAACATTCGTAAGGTGTTCAAGGGCATGTCCGGCCCGGCGCAAGGCGGGACATACCCCGGCAAATAGAATCAAAGGAGGTTGATGAATTATGCGCAAGATTCTTGCTCTGTCACTGACAACTATCCTGGCAATCGGCATTTTCCTGTCCGGTTGCGCGCCTACTCCCCCGCCCGCACCACCTACACCCGAGACGCCCAAGGGACCGACCGGTGAACCGATCAAATTCGGCGCGGTGCTGCCGCTGGCGGACATCACCGGCAAGCAAGCTTCCAAGGCAATGCAGTTGGCCGCCAAGGAAATCAATGCTGCAGGCGGTGTGCTGGGCAGGCCGCTTGAGGTCGTTATCGCCGACGATGAGGCTAAGGGCGATAAGGGCGCAGCTGCTATCGACAAGCTGGCCACCGTGGACAATGTCAATGCCTTTATCGGCGGCATGTCCTCGGGCGTGCACATGGCGCAATTACCCGTGCTGAAGAAGTACGCCAAGCCGACCGTCTGGATCGGCGCAGCCGCTTCAGCCGTTATCGAAGCGCCCATGGCAGATCAGCCCTGGTACTTCCACCTGCACCCGTGGGACTATCAGCAGACCGGCGGTTATATTACCGGTTTTAAAGAGATGGCTGCCAAATACCCGCAGATGAAGATGCAGAAATGGTTCATTGGATATGAGGAAGGCGCCTTCGGCACCGCCGGCTACAAGGGCTTCCAGACCCTCTGGCCTGAACAGGGCTGGGAAGTCAACGGCGCTTCCTACAAGAGCGCCTTGCTGGGCGGAGGCGATTACCGTGCTGCCCTCAGGCAGGCCAAGGACTGGAACCCGGACATTTACCTGTGGCTCGGCTATGACGCCGATGCGCTGCCCATGCTGGAACAGGCCAAGGAAATCGGATTTGCTCCTCCCATGTTCATCGGCGCGCCCCCGGGATGGCCGGCGGACTTCGGTAAGTCCCCACTGGCCGAGGGTGTGACTTTGTTCGGTATGTGGGCGCCATCGCTCAAAGAAGTCAGTCCGGCCAGCAAGCACTTCTGGGAGGCCTACAACGCGGAATTCAATGAGGCCCCTGCCACCTATTTCGCCCCGCTGGGCTATACCAACGTTTATGTCCTGGCCAACGCCATCAACAAGGCCGGTTCTCTCGATACCGACAAGGTTATCGCGGCACTCAAGGCAACCAACTACGATTCACCGGTTGGCGAGAAGCTGATCATCACGGCGAGCAATAAACTCCAGAACCAGGGCTTTACCAAGCAGAAGATCCTGCAATGGCAGAAGGGCGTCCAGCAGGTTATCTGGCCGTTCGATTTCAAGACGGCAGATCCCGCTTACCCCTTCCCCGCCTGGGACAAACGCTAAGTTTCACTAGCTACTGAAGGCCGGGCGCGGTCTGCGCGCCCGGCCTTTAAAAAGGAAACTATGCAGATAGTCAGCAAACTGCGTGAGCGCAGATACCAGGTGATACTGGCTGCCATACTGGCCGCAGCCATCCTGCTGGCCTGGAAGCCTGAGGTGCTGCTGGAAGGCATGCAGCGTTCCAGCCTTTACGCTGTTATCGCGCTCCCCATGGCACTTATCCTGGGCATCGTGGGCATCATCAACCTGGCCCACGGCGATTTTATGATGCTGGGCTCCTACCTGGCCTACTGGTTCGCCGTAAAGACCGGGCTTGACCCGCTGTTGGCCATGATTCCTGCACTGCTGGCTTTCTTCGCTATCGGAATTCTAACTTACTATGCGCTGATCAAGCCTATACTCGGTTCGCCCGAGCTTAATCAGCTACTGCTGACATTCGGCCTGGGACTGGTGCTCGAGGAGGCTGCCAACCTCACCTTCACATCGGCGCCATTGAAGCTGAGCGTGCCGTATGTGTCAGCCTCGCTGACAATAGGCGATCTGACTTTCGGCACATTTGAGTTCGTTTACGTGCTGGCCGCGATACTGGTATTCTTCGTCCTCAGCCTGTTCCTGAAAAAGACCCGTATAGGTCAGGCCGCCCGGGCAGTCGGCCAGAACCCCAGGGGCGCAAGGTTAGTGGGCATTGATGTCGATAAAACCTACCTGACTATCTTCAGCCTGTCCATTGCCATCATCGGCACAATCGGCGTTATCTTCGCCATGCGCCACTCCGTCTTCCCCATCATGGGCGCACCCTATACCATGAAGTCCTTCTGCCTGATCGCCATGGCAGGCATCGGCAATATCACAGGTATTCTCTGGTACAGCGCATTGCTGGGCGTCAGCGAGAGCATCATCACCGCCATCCCCGGAGCAGGCAGCTGGGC
>CAZABI010000028.1:0-8305 GCA_964483235.1 uncultured Dehalococcoidales bacterium
CGCGTATGCGCAGGTCTCCGCTGATGCCCAGCATGGCCTGCGCCTGCCTGGTCTCGATCACGTTGCCGTGCGAGGTGATCAGTTGCTCCAGCAGGTTGGTGGCGTCGCGCAGGCTGCCGGTGGCTACCCTGGCGATCAGCTTGAGCGCCTCGGGGTCGATCGTGACGCCTTCTTTCTCGCAGATATAGGCTAAACGCGAGATGACCGCAATGCTCGACAGGCGGTGGAAATCGAACCTCTGACAGCGCGAGGTGATGGTCGAGATGATCTTGTGCGGGTCGGTCGTGGCCAGTATGAAAATAACGTGGGGCGGCGGCTCTTCCAGCGTTTTCAGGAAGGCGTTGGCGCCCTCGCGGGTGATCATGTGCACTTCGTCGATTATATATATCTTGTACTTGAGCAGGTTGGGGGCGTAGTTGACCCGCTCCTTCAGCTCGTTCATGTCGTCGATGCCGCGGTTGCTGGCCTCGTCGATCTCGATGATGTCCAGCGCCGCGTTTTTATTGATGGACTGGCAGGAATCGCACTGGTTGCAGGGCTCGCCCTCGATGGGGCCGCGGCAGTTAATCGCCTTGGCCAGTATGCGCGCGGTGCTCGTCTTGCCGCTGCCGCGCGGCCCGCAGAACAGGTAGGCATGCGCAATCCGGTTGCTCTTGATGGCATTGATGAGGGTCTGGATTACGTGGTCCTGTCCGGCTACTTCGGAGAAAGTATGGGGACGCCATTTGCGGTAGAAAACCTGGGAGCTCATGGTCACCTATTATACCCCAACGGTTCAGGCCGTAAAATCCGGCCCCTCATATACGCAGGGATGTGGCTTCAGCCCTGTCCTTTCTTCTACTGTCATCGCGAGTCCTCTCTTATGTCATTGCGAGCGAAGCGCGGCAATCTCCCTCGCAATGACGCTGAAAAGAGCGCAAAGCAGATTGCCCCCGGAACTGATATGGTATACAATAAATAGAGATAAGAATCGGAGAGAATAATGGTAGTTAAAATAAATGTGTCTATTGCGAAAGAGGTCCTGGAAAGATTGGATGAGGCGGCCCGCGGCACGAAAACTTCCCGCAGCGCCCTTCTGACCCGTGCGGTAGTGCATTGGCTGGAAGAAAAAGAACAGGAACAAATGCGCGAGCGCCGCCGGCGGGCAGCGGATCGCATCACGAAGATAGCCGAGAAAATCGGGCCCTGGAATGCCACGGCGGAGGTTTTAAAATGGCGCGACAGGCATTAGTCCTGGATGCTTCAGTCGGGGTAAAGTGGTTCAGCGCCGTCGGCGAAGCCTCTGTGCCTCAGGCCAGGGCGATACTGGCAGCGCATGCCCGCGACGATGTCGGCATCGTGGTACCGGACCTCTTTTTCCACGAGATCTCCAATGCCCTGGTGCATAAGCAGACGATCTCTCCGGACATGGTTGAGGAATCAATAACCATGTTGTTTGATCTGGGCCTCACAGTCTTTCCGGTAAGCCGGGAGAGCCTGCGCCTGTCCGCTCATCTGGCCCGCAAGGCCGGCATCACGGCGTATGCTGCCTGCTACGCCGTGGCAGCCATCCACTGCCATTGTCCGCTGGTCACGGCTAACCCGCGTCACCAGGGACAAGCATTAGGCTGTAAGGTCATTCCTATAGACCAGTGGCGGAGTTGATGCAATCTTGCCGGCTACCGCAGATACTTACATAGCACTCAATTCAAGCTCAAATCAGGATGCAGCGGTTGCCCTGCTGTGCTATAATCATGCGTTATAGAGTTTTAGAGGAGATAAGACATTGGAAAAGGAACAGAAACAGTCGATAATGACGAGCTATGCTCTTCATGAGAAGGATACAGGCTCATCGGATGTCCAGGTGGCTGTCCTGACCGGAAGGATCAACCAGCTGTCCGGCCATCTTAAAGCCCATCTGCACGACCAGCATACACGCCGCTCACTGCTCATATTGATCGGGAGGCGCAGGAGGTTGCTGGCTTATTTAAGCCGCACGGATGTGAATCGTTACCGCACACTCATCGGCAAGCTCGGACTCCGCAAATAAATCCTCTGTTAGGTTAGTATGATGCCCGAGATTTATAAGTGTAACATCGGAGACCGGGACCTTATCATCGAAACCGGTAAGCTTGCCATGCAAGCTGACAGCGCCGTAATGGTAACTTACGGCGATACCGTAGTGCTGGTGACAGCCTGTATCAGCAACGAGGGCAGGGAAGGCGCTGACTTCGTCCACCTCACCGTGGATTACGAAGAAAGGCACTACGCCGTGGGTAAAATACCCGGCAGCTTTATGCGGCGCGAGGGACGGCCCGGCGAACAGGCCACGCTGGCGGCACGCCTGTGCGACCGCTCGATCAGGCCGCTTTTCCTGAAGAGTTTGCCCAATGATATTCAGATCGTTGTCACCGTACTCTCCACCGACCAGGAAAACGACCCGGACGTGCTGGCGGTCATCGGCGCTTCGGCCGCATTGACCATCTCCAGCATACCGTTTTACGGACCTATCGGCGCCAGCCGCGTCGGCTATATCGACGGCAAACTGGTGCTTAACCCCCTTCTGCCGCAGATGAACGATTGCGAACTGGACCTGGTGGTTGCCGGCAGCAAGGATAACATCATCATGGTGGAAGCCGGCGCGAAGCAGATTGATCCCAAAATATACCTGGAAGCAGTCAAGTTCGCCCACGAGGCCAACCGGAAGATTATCCAGATCCAGGAGCAGATGCGCGACGCCATCGGCAAGCCGAAGCTCGCCGTTAATGGGGACGGCCTCAGTGAAGAGCTGTTAAACGCCATCACGGCTGACTACGGCCTGCGCATTGCTGAAGCAATTGAGCAATCCAGCCGGGTTAATCGCGAGGAGAAGCTCGACGCGGTCAGGGCCGATGCTAAAGGAAAGTTGAAAGAATCTTTCGCCGAAGCGGATATCGGCGCTGCCATCGAAGAAGTGCTCAAGAAGGCCTGCCGCAAGAAGATACTTACCACGGGTAAGCACCTTGACGGCCGTGAGATCACGCAGATCAGGCCGCTCAGCGCTGAAGTCGGTTTATTGCCCCGCACGCACGGCTCAGGCCTGTTTGCACGAGGGCAGACACAGGTGCTGACCATTGCCACGCTCGGCTCCCTGGCACAGGCCCGCACTGTGGACGACCTCGGCCTGGAAGGCAGCAAGCGTTTTATGCACCACTACAACTTCCCGCCGTATTCCACCGGCGAGGTCAAGCGCATGGGTTCGGTGGGAAGGCGTGAGATCGGGCACGGCGCACTGGCTGAGAAAGCCATCGCGGCGGTGATACCCGAAGAGTCGGAGTTTTCTTACACCATCCGCCTGGTTTCCGAGGTGCTCAGCTCCAACGGCAGTACTTCCATGGGCAGCACCTGCGCTTCTACACTGTCGCTCATGGACGCCGGTGTGCCCATCAAGGCGCCGGTGGTCGGCATAGCCATGGGGCTGGTAACTGACAAAGACGACCCGCAGAAATACATCGTCCTCACCGATATCGAGGGCATGGAGGATTTCTTCGGCGATATGGACTATAAGGTGGCGGGCACCGCTAACGGTCTGACTGCCATACAACTTGATATCAAGCTGCGCGGGATCAGCCTGGAAATATTGAGCAAGGCTACCATGCAATCGCTGGAAGCGCACACCACGCTGCTGGAAGTTATCAAAGGAGCCATTCCGCAGGTGCGCGGTGAGCTCAGTAAATACGCGCCCAGGATGTACCGCATCACTATCGACCCGTCCAAGATCGGGTCACTGATCGGCCCGGGCGGTAAGAATATACGGGCTATCACCGAGGAGACCAAGACCACCATTGAGGTGCAGAACGACGGCACCGTAATTATAGGCTCGGCCAGCGAAGTCTCGGCCCAGGCCGCCATCAAACGCGTGGAAGGTCTTACCCAGGAAGTGGAGGTCGGCGCCATCTACACCGGCAAGGTGACCAGGCTGCAGAACTTCGGCTGCTTCGTAGAAGTACTGCCGGGTAAGGAAGGCCTGGTGCACATCAGTGAGCTGGCCGACCGTCATGTAGCTAAGGTAGAAGACGTCGTTAAAGTCGGCGACGAGATCATGGTTAAGGTCACCGAGATAGACCGGCTGGGCCGGGTTAACCTGTCGCGCAAAGCTGTGTTCGGAGAGCAGGGTAAAACGGATTCACCCGGCTCCGAGGGGCAGGATAGGCCGCAACGGCCGCCGCCCAGACCGGGATATGGACCGAGGCCCGGCGGGCCGTCGCGTGACAACAGGGATGATTCCAGAAGGCACAGGTAAGACCGTAAAGCGCGGGTGGTTTTAATAAGCGGGAAAGGTCAGGACGATGTCTGCGATCAGGGTAATTGTAAACGGAGCCTTAGGCAGAATGGGACAGCAGGTGATCGGCGCTGTGGCGTCCGATCCTGCGCTGGAACTCGCGGGCGCATCCGACATTAAAGCATCCGGCGACAAATTCACCCTGACGGACAAGAGCAAATCAATCCCTCTTTATCAGGACCTGGGATCGCTGCTGGAAAGCTGCCGGGCTGATGTCATGGTTGATTTCACCGTGGCGGAAGCGGCAATGTCCGCCGCGCGGCTGGCTCTTCGAAACGGTCTGAGCATCGTAGTGGGCACCTCAGGCCTCTCCGACGATAACCTGAAGGAGATTGATAAGCTGGCTAAGGACAGTAAGAAGGGTGCTGTTGTAACGGCCAACTTCGCTATCGGCGCGGTCATCATGATGAGCCTGGCGAAAATAGCAGCCAGGTATTTTGATAACGCGGAGATTATCGAGCTTCACCATGACAAGAAGCTGGATGCTCCCTCCGGCACTGCGCTGGCTACAGCCAGGGGAATGCTGCAGGCCAGGGGCAAGCCCTTCGTTTGCCCGTCCGCTGAGAAGGAAACGCTCAAGGGCACAAGGGGAGGGCAGAAAAACGGGATTGCCATTCACAGCGTACGGTTGCCCGGATTGGTAGCCAGCCAGGAGGTGATCTTCGGAGCGCTGGGGCAAACCCTCACCATCCGGCACGACACCGTGAACCGGGAGAGCTTTATCCCGGGTGTGGTCCTGGCGATAAAAGAAGTTAGCAGGCGGCGCGGCCTGGTTTTAGGACTTGATGCACTACTGAATTTAGGAGAATGAGATGAACAACGGTTACAGGATAGCAATCGTTGGCGCCACCGGCATGGTCGGGCAGGAGTTCATTAAGGTGCTCCTGCAGCGCAAATTCCCTATGACTTCGATAAACCTGTTGGCCTCCGACCGCTCTGCGGGCAGGAAGGTATTCGTGGGATCGCAGGAGATAGTGGTTAAGGAGACCGCCAGCGACTCATTTGATAATATCGATATTGCTCTTTTCTCGGCCGGTTCCGATATAAGCAAGCATTTTGCTCCCGTTGCAGCTAAAGCGGGAGCGCTGGTCATAGACAACAGCGCGGCCTGGCGTATGGACCCGCGGGTACCGCTGGTGGTGCCCGAGGTCAATGCCGAAGATATTAAAAAGCACCGCGGTATTATCGCCAATCCCAATTGCTCCACCATCCAGATGGTGGTGGCGCTTTATCCCTTGCATAAGGTCAACCCGATCAAACGGGTCACCGTGGCGACATATCAATCGGTATCGGGCACCGGCCTGGCCGCCGTGGAAGAGCTGACCAAGCAGTCCAAGACCGTGCTGGAAGGGGGCAACGTGATTCCACACGTTTATGCCCACCAGATAGCCTTCAACCTGCTGCCGGAGATTGACGTCTTCATGGACACCGGTTATACCAAGGAAGAATGGAAGATGCTCGAAGAAACCCGCAAGATTATGCATGCCGAGAATTTACAGGTATCGGCCACCTGCGTGCGTGTGCCGGTCTTTATTGCACACAGCGAGGCCATTCATGCCGAATTTACCGAGTACATGTCGCCGGAGGAGGCCCGCACCATATTGAGCAAGGCCCCCGGTGTGAAGGTGCTGGACGACCCCAACGTCAGCCTTTATCCGCAGCCGTGGCTGGCGGCCGGCACCGACGAGATCTACGTAGGCCGCATACGCTCCGACGCTTCCTTAATGAACGGCCTGGTGATGTGGGTGGTTTCGGATAATATCCGCAAGGGCGCGGCTCTCAACGCCGTCCAGATTGCTGAAGAAGCCGTCAGAAATGACTGTGTCAGGGTCGCCGGTAAATAGACGGAGGGAGGAGAAGATGAAGAAGTTCGGGCGTCTGTTGACAGCTATGGTTACCCCCTTCACCGCCAGGGGGGAGGTTGATTACGCGCAGGCTAAAAAACTGGCAAAGGCCTTGATCGCATCGGGCAGCGACGGTCTGGTGGTGTCCGGCACCACCGGTGAAAACCCCACGCTTACTATGAAAGAGAGACTGCGCCTGTATGAGGAGGTGGTAGCTGCGGTGGGCAAGAAAGCCTTCATAGTGGGGGGCACCGGCAACAACGATACCGCCGAAAGCGTGGAAATCACCCGCGATGCGGAGAAGACCGGCATTGACGCCTGCCTGCTGACCGTGCCGTATTACAACCGCCCCACGCAGGACGGCCTATATCAGCATTTTAAAACAATTGCGGCTAAGACCAAACTCCCGTGCATCGTCTATAACGTGCCCTCGCGCACGGTGACCAATATGACTGCTGAGACCACCGTCAAATTAAGCAAGATCGATAATATCGCGGGTGTAAAGGAGGCCAGTGCCGACTTCGTGCAGATCGCGAAAATCATTGGGGGCGTGCCGAAGGATTTCATCGTCTACAGCGGCAATGATGGCGACACCTTCCCGCTGCTGGCGCTGGGAGGCTACGGCGTTATAGGCGTCGTCACACACCTGGTCGGGAAGCAGTACCATAAGATGATCGACCTTTACCTGGCGGGTAAGATCGAAGAGTCCGCTAAGCTGCACAGGGGCTTCCTGCCGCTGGTGAACGCCATGTTCCTGGTCGGCAACCCTGTGCCCATCAAGTGGGCGCTGAACTATCTGGGCTTCAACGTGGGCAAACCGCGCCTGCCGCTGGTTGAACCTGACGAGAAAACCCGTGCGGCCATCGAGACGTGTCTCAAGAACTATAAAATAGACCTGCCGCTTAAATAGAGCCGCTCGTTTCTGCCGCTACCCCCGGTCAAATCATGTCACTGCGGTGAGCCGAAGCTGCGAGCCGAAGGCGCGGCAGGCAGCGAAGCAATCTCCTCATAAGAACGTCTGCCGTACTGTTGCTTCGTCTGGGTGATCAGACTATGCAAATTCGGTCTTGACATATTTATGCTGTGTGTTAAGATTAATAATCATCCCCGGACAACGCAAGTTGCCGGCCCCCTCCGGGTTACGATCCGGGGGTTTTTTTATGACTAGGGCTGTTTTTCTGGTTGATGGGTTTAACCTGTATCATTCGGTACGGGATATTAATCACAACTTCCCCGGCATTAACGTCAAATTGTTGAATATTTATTCCTTGTGTCGATCCTATCTTTATCTCATGGGTAGGGACTCGGTTATACAGAATGTATACTATTTTTCAGCTTACGCTGATCATCTGAACGATCCAGGTATTCGCAGGCGGCATGAGGCCTACAAAATGTGTCTGGAATCCACGTCAATTATTCCGGTGATGGGTCGTTTTAAACCCAAGGAAATAAGGTGCGCTAATTGCTCATGCTTGTTCACCAGGTATGAAGAGAAAGAAACGGACGTGGCAATTGCGATTAAGCTTTATGAGTTAGTGTGTACCGATGCCTGTGACACTGTTGTTTTGGTAACTGGTGATACAGATATCATACCTGCGGTAAAAGCCGCTAAAGCTATTGGTCCGTCTAAATTGATTATATTTGCTTTCCCATACAAGCGCGAAAATAGAGAACTCCAACAACTGTCACCTGGGTCCTTTAAAATGGGCATGAAAAACTATTTAAAACACCAGTTTGATGACAATGTGCAGTTGTCTAACGGGATAACTGTTAGTAGGCCGGCGGAGTGGCGGCAATAGAAAGACGTCTTTTACGCTGATTACCCCTTATGTTGTGCAGTTGGTGTTGTTGAGATGGTTTGAGCGATCACAGCTACCTGTAATGGCCTTTGCGCTTCTTGCTCCAGTTCTCTATGCCCTCGGCCTTAATCAGCGTTAAGTGATGTTCAATGTGGGGATGGAATTTCTTCATGGGTTCCAGCAGGGCGCAGGTCTGATATTCACCATATTCATTGGCAAAGCACATTTTTAAACCGACTCAGGAAATCACCATAAGCTGGCTGCCGGGGCTACGGCAGTGCGGTCTCTGAGTCCGATAGCGTCTTTGGTGCAGCTTGCACGGCAGATTCCACAGCCGAAACACCTTGCGGGTCAATGATAAT
>CAZABI010000029.1:0-6058 GCA_964483235.1 uncultured Dehalococcoidales bacterium
GCTGAATAATAACGGCAGTGCAATATTCTCTTTAACAGTCAGAGTAGGCAGCAGCAGGAATTGCTGAAAGACAAAGCCGATGGTTTTCCTTCGCAGCTTGACCAACTCCTTCTCGCCCAGTTTTTCAGTATGGCGCCCGCCAAGCATCAGGCTGCCGCCGGTTGGCCTGTCAATTAGTCCCAGCATATGCAGAAGCGTCGATTTGCCCGATCCGGATGGTCCCACGATAGAAATAAATTCCCCCTCCTTGATGTTGATGTCAACATTTTTGAGGGCATAAACGTCCTCACTGCCCCTTTTGAAAACCTTGGTTAAGTTCTGTGCGGTTATTATCTCTTTGGTCATTCCAGATCACTCCTCATTGCTTCCAGCGGTGTCATGCGTGCCGATCTGGCAGCGGGATAAACCGAGCAGAATACTCCCAACACCAACGAGAATGCTACGCAAACACCGATGATCCAGGCATCCACTGAAATCAATTTACCGGCTGGTGCGTACGGGATAATGCCACGTACGAAGCTCTCAACCAGGCTTGATCCCGCAACGGATATAATCAACCCGACCAGGCATCCGATCAGCGTAATTAAGATCGTCTCGATAAAAATCAACCTGCCGATGTCCCAACCTGAAGCCCCTACCGCCTTCATCATGCCGAACTCGCGCGTCCGCTCGTTAACCGACATCATCAGCGTGTTCACGATACCGAAGGCGCTGATGATCAGGGCTACGATTATCACAGAGAAAAGCAGCGCCTGTGCGGAGCCGACCAGGTTCATGATAGTTCCCATTACCTGGGTCATGGTGACAACCTGTATATCCGGTATTTCCTCGAGTTTCTTCGATATTTCAGATATCATGGAAACGTCTTTGACCTTAATCGCTATCGTGGTAATCTGACCTGCCTTATTAAATAACTGCTGCGTCACCGCGAGCGGCAGGTAGTGAAATTCATCGTCTTGTGTACCGGTCCTCTCCAGTATGCCCACTAAAGTCATGGGGACTTTGTCGGGACCGAAATTCAACACCTGGCCTACTTTCAAGTTCTCCTTCTCTGCCAGGCTCCGCCCAACTATCATCGTATCCACTTCATCGTCTTTAAAATACCGTCCTTCCACCTTCCACCATGGTTTCAGCGCGGCCTGGTCCTGCATGCATATGCCATAAACCACGTGCGGCTTATCATCTTTAAAAAACTGATGCAGCAACATGGGGCTGGCAATCTCTATTCCGTCTATCTTCCTTACCTGCTCCACGTCTGCGTCCTGTAAATACTTGGGGATAACGCCGCCGTGAATGATCAGGGAGGCAGCCTCGTAGGGGCACCCCTTAGGCACAGCCAGCATATGTATGCCCATACTGCCGAGCTCACCGCTGAGTTGCTTCTCATAACCGGCGTTGAACGACAGGAGGCTGAAAAGTACTGCGATGGCTATAGCCACGCCGCCGACTGTCAACATCGTCCGTGCCCTTCGCCGTAGAAGGTTCTTAATAGCCAGACTGAAATAGCTCAAAGTGCACCCTCCTAAAACTCGACCTTGCTGCCTATCAGGTAGACATCACTACCCACGTAAACAACTTCAGCCGTCACTCTGGCAAACGAGCCCTTCTTCTGCGGTATGACCATGTTATTAGGCGCCAGGTCGATATATATCACAGCGTTGCCGTCTTTTAGGGTAAACCAGCAACCGGAAGGGCACTCCGAGGCAATCTTTCCCTCCACCTTGACCGTTTTCCTCTGGTAAGCCTCCGGATTGTTGAGTATCTCTCCAACCCTGACGACCTTAAGG
This sequence comes from uncultured Dehalococcoidales bacterium, assembly GCA_964483235.1. Classification (GTDB taxonomy): domain Bacteria; phylum Chloroflexota; class Dehalococcoidia; order GIF9; family UBA5629; genus CAZABI01. Next base: position 1,788 of record CAZABI010000029.1, read on the forward strand.
GTAGCGCCAGTATCGGCGGGACCCGTTGCGCCTGACGGCGCTGATGTTTCATCACTCTTCACCTGTTCAGCCTGGCTCGTGCCAGCCGGATTATTATCCGCAAGAGCCTGACCTGGTGGAGCCTGTGGGGTCTGCGTCGGGTTAGTAGGCAAAGCCCTAGCCTGGGTACAAGCAACAGCCGTTATAGCCAGTATACATATTACTATTAACACCATCCCTTTTTTCATCGAAGCCTTTTCTCCTTAAATGCTATTGTTGACTACTTTACTAATTTATATGGAGGCAATAAAATTCACCTTCCCCATAAGCTATCGCTAATGCTAACGGGGCAAGGTGAATTATTTATGAAATTAAAGGTAATTCTTTATGAATTAACAGTCTTGTTTTTTAAACGCACTTCCTGATTAAATTTCTTAACTAAGAGTAATCAGCCTTTATCCTTTCTGCGCATATCATGGCGGAATTGGATGCCGCATTCATGCCCACTCCCCTGCCGGTATAGCAATCGCCGGCAAAGTACAATCCCTTCATACCGGGCATAGCCACCGGCAGCCTGTAATTGCCGGTCAAACCGGGCGATCTGCCCAGGCCATCAATACCCACATAGTATCCATCTACTTTCCAAACCAGGTTTTCTTCTACATCGGGAAACATTTTTTTTACCGTATCCCAGAACTTACCCAGTGTGTCCTTACGGAATTCTTCATCTCTGGCTTGCTGCGGTGTGCAGCAAGCTCCGATAAAAGCTATCATGTGCCCGGGCGGCGCAATTGTCTCGTCGAAGTTGGTATGTCCGAGTATTTGCAGCGGTAACCCCACACCAGGTATCCTCCAGGCCGACAGGTAGACCGGATCTGTAAACAGAGGTTTTTTCGTACCCATAGTGAATCCCATTGATGCGCTTGTCTCATCTCTCAGGCTTGATATCCTCTTATACCAATCCCGCTGAGCCGGATCATCGTCAACCTCAATCATATCTATCAATTGCCAGATAGGGACGGCCAGCACTGTAATACGCGCTTTATACGCTTCTGTGTCCGTAGCTATTTCAGTTTGGCCGTTTCTCCTGACAGTAACTTTTTTAATTGGGGCCGAGTATTTAATCTCGCAACCTTTTTGCTCCGCAGCACTGGCCATAGCCCCCGTCATCACACCAATTCCTCCAACAGGCATCCGGATATTGCCATAGCCTCCAAACCTCGAATCGAATTGCATTCCCTCCCGGTAGATGGAGACGAATTCGCCAGCAGAAATAATCTCGGCCTGCGTCAACGTGGTCTGCACCATGCCAATGGTTTTAAAGTATTCCGCCACAGACTCTGATTTGACCCTCTGCGAGATAAATGCCGCCAGTGACATCTTATCAAGCCTGTCGATTTCATCGTCTGTCATCGCCACAAAGCTGTCCTCCAGGGCAACTATGTTTTTTAGCTCGTCATCGGTGAACTTAAAATACTCGCCCGCATCCTTCCACTTGTCGCCATCAAAAATTCTCATGCCTCGCATGGGGCGTGTCCAGGTTATCTCGGCGCCTATTTTTTTCAACAGGTCGGCGCAGGCGGACTTATCGCCGTTATCCACACAGTGCGTCCCCGTATCGATTCTCCAACCGCCGGGCGCTTCACGTGTTTTGGCTCTACCCCCCGGCGTCCTGGTTTTTTCCAACAGCAGAGTCTTAATCCCCAATCCTTGCAATAACCCTGCCACTCCAAGGCCGGCGATACCTGCACCTACTACAATTGCGTCATAATTACTCATTATCCAATCCTTATTATTTCTTAGCGAACTCCTGCTCGATTTCTTTATACAGGTCGAGTTTTTTCACTTTGCCCAATAAGGTCAGCGGTAACTGGTCACGGAAAGATATGTCCTCAGGAATCTTGAATTTGGCCAGCTTGTCCTTTAAGAACATTTTCACGCCTTCATCAGTCGGATTGGTTCCTGGCTTGGGAATAATATAAGCCCTGCCGACCTCGCCGAATATGGGGTGCGGCCTCCCCACCACAGCTACCATGAAGACGTCCGGATGCTGCGCAATCACTTCTTCGACCTCGGGCGGATATACATTCTCGCCTCCGCGTATAAACATTTCCTTCTTTCTTCCCACAATGGTCAGGTAGCCATCATCGTCCAACGTTCCCATGTCCCCGGTGTGGAAGTAACCCTTTTTATCAAATACTCTTTTATCTTCATCCGGCCTCCTCCAGTAACCCTTCATAACCGCGTCACCCCTGACAACGATCTCACCTACCTGGCCTTTGGGCAGGATGTTGAATTCCGGGTCCATAATGGCCAGCTCGATTCCGTTTATGGGAACACCCACTGTATATTTAAGCTTTTCCTCGCCGTGTTCAATCTGTGTGAATGTGATGGCGCCACTGACTTCGGTTAGCCCATAAGCATTCTGAGGCATTACGCCGAACTTATTCTTGATGGCCATGATTAACTCCGAGGGGCATGGCTGGCTGGAAACAACAGCCGCCTTTATTGAACTTAAATCATATTTATCTATATTTGGACTTAACAGTTCCATGGCCCATTGCGCCGGCACCTGGCCCATCACTGTGACTTTTTCATCCTGTACTAATTGCAGCGTTTTCTCAGGATCGAACATATCCATCATCACCAGTTTATTGCCTGCATTAAGACAGGCAATCACGGCCATCACAGCGCCACCCACGTGATTTAAAGGAATATTCAACAAAAGGGTCTCATCTGTGCCCTCAAATTTTGAAGCTACCAATTGGCCGTCGGTATACGCTATCATGTTCTTGTGGGTCAGTATTGATGCTTTGGGCACTCCGGTAGTTCCCGACGTAAACAGGAACAGCGCCGCATCCTCAGGCTCAACCGCAGCCCTATATTTCGCGAGCTCCGGGCCGGGCTCCGCCAGGAAATCTCCCCAGGCTATCATGCCTTCGGTCGCCTTTTCCTTATTCAGTATTATTACATGCTTTAATGAAGAAATTTCATTTTTAATTGTTTCCAGGTTTTTAACGAAGTCCATACCGAAAAAACCATCCGCCATAACCAGCACAGAAATCTCCGCGTTGTTGATAACGAACTTGATCTCCTGCGGAGTGAACCTCCAGCTCACCGGGACGGTAATTGCCCCGATCTTAGCTGCTCCCATATATGTGAAGATAAACTCCGGCCAGTTGGGAAAATATACGCCAACTCTATCACCTCGTTTAACACCAAGCTTTATCAATCCCATGGCTACAAGATCAGTTTGCCTGTTGTATTCCGCCCAAGTTATGCGTCTGTCCTTGTAAACCAGCGCATCTTTTCCTGCTTTTTCTTTAACGTGTTTACCAAAGAAATCACCTACTACTTTCACCGATTTGTCAAACTCGCTCACAATCTGCCTCCTTTCAATTTTTTATTATCATAGAAACCGTTCGTTGATCTTTGCCCCTCAATATCCCAGCCTCACTGTATCAATGAAAATACATGCTGTTTCTATAGCATGGCCTATTTCTACCATAAGCCATCCTATAATGCAATATACTTACTTTCCGATTTTTTAAGGATATTGCTCCCTGTTAAATATTTGTATAATAGACGCGGATGAACACTGAATCTTTAGTAAAGAAAATAATACGTTCCGTCAGCCGGTCATACGCTGATCCCGGTGGTTCAAAATACCCGGTTATCTGCCTGCAGGACGTCTTATCAGTCAGCCGCCAGTTTAATACCTCATCACTATCCATCGAAATCACCTCGCTTGAACAGGGTATTGTCCCCATGCGCTATTTGCGCAATCTAGGTACCATCGGGATTAAAGGTCAGCTCAAGCTGCTTAAATCCTGTGTCGCTATAGCCGGCGCTGGAGGTTTGGGCGGGATCATTATTGAGTTGCTTGCGAGGATTGGCACAGGCCGTCTTATCATCATAGATAACGGCAGGTTTACCGAGAATAACCTCAACCGGCAATTGCTGGCTACAGAGAAATTGATGGGCAAGTCAAAGTCGAAGGCTGCGGCAGACAGGGTACGCCAGGTAAATTCCTCTGTGGCGATAACAGCAGTCAGCCGCAAGATCGATGACGGTAACTGCCAAAAGCTAATTCAAGATGCAAATGTGGTTGTCGACGCACTGGACAATCTGCCCTCGCGATACATCCTGGCGGAAGCTTGCCAGAAGCTTGGAATACCACTTGTCCACGGGGCCATCGCAGGCTTCAGCGGCCAGGTTATAACCGTCCTGCCGGGAGATAAGGGACTGGTTGACCTTTATGGACCCTTAAATCGCAGACATGCTCGAGGCAT
>CAZABI010000029.1:6158-8292 GCA_964483235.1 uncultured Dehalococcoidales bacterium
TCGAAGACCGGTATGGGCCAAGGTATCACGCCAGGCTGCTTTCTCGCGGTGTTAAAATAAAACGGAGCATTACCGATGACAGCAATATATTGCTGAACCGTATCAATATCAGGCAACTGAGTGACCACCGGCTTAAAGAAGGTGATCATATGGACCTAATCCCGCGTTTCGTCGGCGGATAATATGTTTCTACATTATAACCGGTAGTAAGCGCACTTTATTAGTGCTAAAATTAGCCAACTCTCACATCCGGGGTGATCAGCGATGTCAGGTAAGAAGTACATTCTGTCATTTGATCAGGGTACGACAGGCAGCGGAGCCATCATCTTTGATGCAGACGGTAAGGCGGTTGCCATGGCTGACAAGGAGACTACCCAGTTCTATCCGCAGCCCGGCTGGGTTGAACACGATCCGCATGAGATCTATAGTACCTCACTCCAGGTGGCGCGTGAAGCCATCAGAAAAGCGGGCATAACGGCACGCGATATAGCTTGCATCGGCATTACCAACCAGAGAGAGACAACGGTAGTCTGGGACAGGAAGACCGGCCAGCCTGTACACAATGCAATTGTCTGGCAATGCCGCCGCACCGCGCCTATCTGCGAAGAACTGAAAAGCAGGGGACTGACGAATTCAATCCAGCAAAAAACAGGCCTGGTGCCTGACGCTTATTTTTCCGGCACCAAGGCTCGCTGGATACTGGATAATATGCCCGACGGGCAAAAGCGGGCCGAGAATGGCGACCTCCTCTTCGGGACGATTGATACATGGCTGGCCTGGAACCTCAGTGGTGGCAGAGCACACGTGACCGACTATAGCAACGCCTCCCGCACCATGCTGTTCAATATTCATACGCTTAAATGGGATGATGATATCCTTCGCGAACTTAACATCCCTGCGGTTATGCTCCCGCAGGTAATAAGTTCAAGTCATATTTATTCACAAACTGATCCCGGTATATTTGATTCCACCCCGGTCCCACTCGGGGCCATCGCCGGCGATCAGCAAGCGGCCCTCTTCGGGCAGGCCTGTTATAATCCCGGCATGGCCAAGAATACCTACGGAACAGGTTCATTTATTTTACTTAATAGCGGCAGTAAGCCCATTGTTTCCCGGCAAGGTTTGCTTACCAGTTTAGCCTGGGGGATAGACGGCAATGTCAGCTATACGCTTGAAGGCAGCATCTTCATCACCGGTGCAGCCGTACAATGGCTGCGAGACGGCTTGAACCTCATACAGAATGCAGCAGAAAGTGAAGCACTGGCGAGGTCGGTGGCGGATAACGGTGGTGTTTATTTCGTCCCTGCTTTCGTCGGCCTGGGTGCACCATACTGGGATATGTATGCCAGGGGAACTATGCTAGGGCTTACCCGCGGAACTACGAAAGGCCATATTGCACGCGCAACTATTGAAGCCATTGCTTACCAGGTCAGGGATGTGGTGGATGCGATGAAGAGTGAGGCAGGTATTACCATCCCGGTCCTGCGTGTAGACGGTGGCGGAACTGCCAATTCCCTGCTGATGCAGTTCCAGGCCGACATCCTCGGCATTCCTATTCAGGTTGCTGCATTAGCCGAAACTACTGCACTGGGTGCAGCCTATCTGGCCGGTTTGGCAGCGGGTATCTGGAAAAATACCGACGAGATATCTAAGAAATGGCATGCCGCAGCAACTTTCGAGCCCGCCGTATCGAGTGATCTGAGGGAATCCCTCTATGCTAATTGGAAACGCGCGGTCGAACGGTCCCGGGGCTGGATTGAAAATTAAGCAGGTGAGCAAATGGAACGTAATTTTCATGCAATGGCAGGTAAGACCTTCGATGTCATCGTCATCGGCGGCGGCATAGTAGGGGCGGGCATTGCCCGCGACACCATCCTGCGTGGGCTTGATACGCTGTTGCTTGAGAAAGATGACTTCGGCTGCGGCACTACCTCCCGTTCTACCAGGCTCATTCACGGCGGATTGCGCTACCTTCGCCAGCTTGAGTTCGGCCTGGTTCGTCAGGACCTCAGCGAACGCGAGGTGCTCATGCGCATCGCCCCGCACCTTGTACATCCACTTCCCTTCCTCATCCCGGTGCACAGTACTTTTCTCAATATCTCCATGATGCTCGGTGTTACGCTCTACGATGTCA
>CAZABI010000030.1:0-8017 GCA_964483235.1 uncultured Dehalococcoidales bacterium
GCATATTCCCTTTATCGAATTGGTTAAGGGGCAGGGTAAAAAGGGCAGTGATCGCGTTGAGATTACTGTGGGCAGGGAAGCTCCACATCCCAATACAACCGAGCATTACGTTGTCTGGATACAGGCCTTTGGAGTTCAAAAAGACGATCATGTACTTGATCTGGGCAGGGTGGTATTCCAGCCAGGCGTGGATAAGCCTGTTTATGAATTCGAGATAGCTGCCTCTGAATACAAACATCTTTTTGCCTTCTCCTACTGTAACATACACGGTGTCTGGGAATGGCACCTTGAACTATAAGGCCAATAGCCCAGAGGAAAAGTAAGAAAAATTATACCAAGTAAAATAGGAGGAGGATGAGGTGAAATGGCAGTTGTAGGTCCTGATGGAACGCCAACCGAGTCCGGGTCTCAAATCCTGCTCGCGATTAAGGCCGGATTGGGTTTGCCCGAAGAAATCGCGCAGACTACCAGCCTGGCGCTTTTTATTGTTAGAAGTGGCCTGCGCGATATGGAAAAGGCCAGGCTGGTCAAGCGAAGCGGTGAGCGTTACGAACTGGACGAGAGGGGCATCGAACTTCTAAGTTAAATTCCCATACTGGCAAAATACAGCTATGGCGTCAGAAACCGGACTTAATAAAACCATGAAAGCTACCATCCCGGTAGGTGGAATGACATGTGCAACCTGTGCTTTGACCATAGGCAAAACGCTTTCTGAAATCGAGGGAGTGGAAAAGGCAGATGTGTCCTTTGCCTCAGAAAAAGTCAATGTTGAATACGATCCCGGGAAAACCAATATCGCCGATATAACCAGAACTATAAGCGAACTGGGGTATAGCCCACGGCTGCATAAATCCATTTACCCGGTAAGCGGCATGACCTGCGCTTCCTGTGTGTCCAGGGTTGAACAGGCTCTGCTGGGTGTGCCGGGCGTTGCCTCCGCCAATGTTAACCTCGCCTCGGAGAAGGCCACTGTTGAATATACCGATGAAGTGGACGCGGCAGAGTTGCGTAAGGCAGTTGCCGATGCCGGTTATGAATTGGGGCAGGAAACAGCCGGGCTTGACGACCTATCCATGGCCTCTCAGCGTGAGGTTTCGGATTTAAAGACCAGGTTCATCTTCTCCCTTACTATTGCCGTGATAATCATGGCACTGAGCATGGCCAGTACGTTCGTATTTCCCTTCAAACCCTGGCTATTGTGGGGTCTGGCCACACCGGTGCAGTTCTGGGCGGGATTGCGCTTTTACAGGGGCGCCTGGGGAGCCTTAAAGCACAGGACCGCTGATATGAACACACTCATTGCCGTGGGCACGTCAGCGGCTTACCTGTACAGCGTAGCTGCCGTTCTTCTTCCCAATGTCTTTATGGAGGCGGGTATTGGCCACGGCCTATATTTCGATACCTCTGCTATGATCATAGCCCTGATTTTGATGGGACGTTTCCTGGAATCCAAGGCCAAGGGCCAGACGTCCGAAGCAATAAAGAAGTTAATTGGTTTACGGCCTAAAAAAGCCACAGTCATCAGGGACGGAAAAGAGATGGAGCTTTCTATTGAAGATGTTCTGGTAGGCGACCTTGTGGTAGTACGCCCAGGAGAAAAAGTACCGGTCGACGGTATAGTGCGTGAAGGTTACTCTGCAGTTGATGAATCGATGATTACAGGTGAAAGTTTACCTGTTGAAAAAACGACCGGCGACATGGTGATCGGGGCTACTATCAATAAAACAGGAAGTTTCCGTTTTGAAGCTACTCGTATTGGCAAGGATACAGTGCTCGCCCAGATTATTCATCTCGTAGACGAGGCCCAGGGTAGCAAAGCGCCCATACAGCGGTTAGCCGATATCATTGCCAGTTATTTCGTACCGATTGTTATGGGTATTGCAGCTCTGACCTTTTTCATCTGGCTGTTTCTTGGCCCGCAACCGAGCCTGACTTATGCACTGCTTAATTTTGTGGCAGTTCTCATCATTGCCTGCCCCTGTGCACTTGGATTGGCTACTCCCACTGCCATCATCGTGGGCACAGGCAAAGGAGCTGAAAGCGGGGTACTCATCAGGAGCGGAGAAGCACTCGAACGGGCGGAGAAAATAGATACCGTTGTTGTGGATAAAACCGGCACATTGACTATGGGAGAACCACGGGTTACAGATATCCTCGCCATGCCACCGCAAAGTGAAGATGACATACTGCTCATTGCGGCGTCTGCCGAATATGGGTCTGAACACCCACTGGCCCAGGCCATTATCAAAGCATGCATTGATAAAGGTTTTTCACTTAAACCGGTCACCAGGTTTAACGCGGTGCCTGGCATGGGTATCGAAACAGAAATAGACGGGCAAAAAGTCCTGCTGGGCAACCAGGCTTATATGGACCAGAATGGAATCCAGACCATAGCTTTTGCGGACAAGGCAACAGCCTTATGGAATCAGGGGAAAACAGTGCTTTTCCTGGCGCAAAACGGACGCTTTTCAGGTGTTATGGCCCTGGCAGATACGATTAAACCGGATGCTATGCGAGCAATGGATGCTCTGAAACAGCTTGGACTTAAGATAATTATGATCACCGGTGATAACTATCGCGCTGCCAGGTCGATAGCAGCCCAGGCGGGAATTGAGAATGTAATCGCCGAAGTGCTGCCGGAAAATAAAGCACAGGAAGTACAACTCCTTCAGTTAAAAGGACATATAGTCGCCACGGTGGGCGACGGCATCAACGATGCTCCAGCGTTGGCACAATCCGACGTTGGCATTGCCATCGGTTCAGGGGCGGATATTGCTATTGAAACCTCTGATATTACCCTTATGCGGGGCAACCTGTCGGGAATCGTGAATGCTATCGGATTAAGCCGTCAGACCATGCGCACAATCAAGCAAAACCTTTTCTGGGCTTTCGCATACAATGTGATATTGATACCGGTCGCAGCGGGCGTACTTTACCCGTTCTTCGCGACATCAGGCGTGCCTGCTGCCCTGTATTTCATCTTCGGCCAGTATGGTTTCTTAAATCCCATGCTTGCCGCCCTGGCCATGGCTGCCAGTTCAATAACCGTGGTTTCCAATTCTTTGCGACTAAGGTCATATAAACCTTTGGAGTTCGATATTAAACTACCGGAACGTGCTACTAAAGCAAAAGGAGGTGTGAATATGGCAATTGATCCAGTATGTAAAATGCAGGTGGATGAAAAAAAAGCAGCAGCGACCTCCCTGTATAACGGGAAAAAGTACTACTTCTGCGCGGTCGGATGCAAAAGGGCATTCGATGCTAACCCGGAAAAGTATCTGGCCGATAAAAAATAACCTTTGTGCTATATTTACATCGTGTAAGCTGTCAAGACTTCCAACAATCATTAAATAATTATTTAGCGGAGGCTGATTTGAAAAAGACGGATATCGTGAAGCTGTTAAACCAGGATATTGAGGGGGAACATGCTGCCATTATTCAGTATCTCATACATGCTTATGGCATGGGTGAAGGAGAGATGGCATGCGAGATCGAAGCGATCACGCGTGAGGAGATGCGCCATCTGGACTGGCTGGCCGAGGTTGTAGTCGAACTCGGAGGTACACCGAGCTTTAGCAGGGGAACAATGAGGCTCGCAGGTAAATCCGTGTCCGCCTGGATGAAGAATGACGTTAAAGCCGAGGTTGACGCTATAAATATGTACGAAGAACACATAATTGCTATAAAAGATACTAAAATCAAGCGTCTGCTGGAACGCATTCTATCCGATGAGAAGTCACACCACGACGATTTCAAGAATTTTGTAAAAGAGGCGGCCAAAGAAGGCCTGAAAGACATCAGGGGGCCACGAAAGGACCGTACTATCGGAATACTAAATTGGGGAATTGAACACGAGTATACCGTGATACTTCAATACCTCCTGCACTCTTATCTTGCTCCCAACGAGGAAATGAAGAAGGAGATGCAGGATCAGGCAATCAATGAAATGCAACATCTGGGCTGGCTGTCTGAGAAAATGGTTAGCCGCGGAGGCAATCCCAGAATCGAACATACAAAAATCGACCATTCCAAGAAAGCAGTCAACATGCTTGACGCCGATATTAAAATCGAAAAAGAGGTAGCTGCAGAATACGACCGCGCTTCTAAGGAGGTTTCGGACGTTAAGTTAAAGAAGCTCCTGCGAAGAATTCGCGATCACGAGTTATATCATGTCAAGATATTTTCAGACCTGAAAAAGTCGGTAGAAGAAAAATAACAAAGGAGGCTTAGTTATGGCTTATGAAGCAAAAGACTACACAAAACTAATTGGTATGGAGGGTTTTAGTGAAACCCTGCTGAATAACCACTTCACCCTATACAAAGGGTATGTCACAAATACCAATAAGCTTCTTGATACCCTTGATGCCATGCTGAAAGATGGTAAAACCGGCGCTCCCGAATATGCCGAACTAAAACGACACTTTGGCTGGGAGTTCAACGGCATGCGGTTACATGAGTATTACTTTGAGAACTTAGGCGGCAAGTCGGCCCTGGATAAGGATGGAAAGTTGGGCAAGTTGCTGGCGGCCAATTTCGGCAGTTATGATGCCTGGCTGCAGGACTTCAAAGGCACGGCAACAATGCGCGGTATAGGTTGGACTATCCTCTACCAAGATATGATCGGCGGTAAGTTATTCAACCAGTGGGTTAACGAACATGATGTCGGGCATCCTGCCGGATGTCAGCCATTGCTAATACTGGACGTTTTCGAACATGCTTTCTTCACTGATTACGGGTTAAAGCGCGCTGATTACATCGAGGCTTTCCTGAAGAACATTAATTGGAAAACCGTAGAAGCCAGGGTTAAATAGAGAAAAGAAGCTACATAACCATGTTACATGAAGCTGGTAATCTGAGTGATTTGCCTCCGGGCTCGATCATATCAGTCAAGATTAATAAACTTGAACTACTGATTGCCAATCTAAATGGTAGCGTTTACGCCGTTGACAACAGGTGCCCCCATATGGGGGGAGATTTATCCAAGGGCAAACTCGAAGGTCATATAGTAACATGCCCATTGCATGGCTCACAATTTGATGTGACCACGGGCGCATTGGTAAGGTGGTTGAAAGGATCAGGCTTGATCGCAACCATTGGCAAAGTAATTAAGTCACCCTCTTCACTCAGGACATACCCGGTTGTGCTTGATGGAAATCGTATTATGGTAGATATTATCGAACCTGAAGAACAGGCCAGAGTACCAGATCTACCTGCGGCAGAAATAAAAACTTTACTTGAGGTTCAAGACGCAGAAAAACCCATTTTGCTTGATGTACGTTCGAGGCAGGAATACAAGGATAAACACTTACCGGATGCCCTATTAATCCCACTTGATGAACTGGCTTACAGGCGTACAGAACTTGACAGCAGTAAGCAAATAATTATTTACTGCCGGACCGGCAATAAGAGCAGTCAGGCTGCTAAGCAACTTGCAAAACTGGGTTATAAGAAAATAATGACACTTTCCGGAGGCATTAATAACTGGCCATATAACACTATTTCGAGCGACAATTAATTGCAATAAGGGTGTCAACCAATGATATATAAAATTTTACCAACGCGGTATTTCATTCAGAGACCCGCACTACTAATTTGGCTTATTACGGTATTAACGGCTTTACTGCTAATTACCCTTTCATGCCAGGCACCTGTGTCAACGACTCCACCTAAGTCGCCCGAGCAGCCACCCACTGTCCCTGTCAGTCCGCCAGTTAGTACACCGCAACAGCCTGCTGTCTGGAAAGCAGACGGTATTATCAGCGCCGGCGAATATAATAAAAGTAAAACTTACGGTGATTTTGAAGTTTATTGTACCAGTGATGACCATTATGCCTATTTTGCGCTAAAGGCTAAAACTACCGGCTGGGTTGCCATAGGTTTTAACCCGGAATCTTTTATGAAAAACGCGGACATCTTTGAAGGGTATGTAAGTGATGGAAAGGTAACCGTACTCGATATGTTCAGCACCGGTGATTTTGGCCCCCATCCGCCGGATATTCAGCAGGGGGGAACAAATGACATCCTGGAATCCGGTGGAACGGAGGAAAGCGGTTTCACTGTAATCGAGTTCAAGCGTAAAATAGATACAGGTGATAAGTTTGATAAAGTGCTTGACAAGGGAACACACAAGATAATCTGGGCATTCGGGTCGGACGATCAGGCAACCGTTAAGCATTCAGGCCGCGGTGTCGGTGAGATCGATTTCTAAGGTATAACTATATACAGGAGAGCAGTATGGAAGCATTTTTTCATTCTGCCAGGGCTGCCAGGATCATCTTCATCTTCGCTATAACTAATATAGTCCTCGGTGTCCTGGTATTTCTTACCTGTCGTTGTTTCCCGGGCATAAACGTTACCAGGCCACTATTGCGTAACGAAGCATATATGAAATTTTACAAATTTCACTGCTACCTCTGGCTTTTCTTCCTCGTTTCCGTGCTGGTCCATGCCGTGTTCGCCCTCGGCTTTATGGGAGTGCCGTTTTAGTAGGAGTAAAAATGAATATTAATAGTGGCTTCATTAAAGTTATATTACCGGCGTTTTTATTACTTATCACCGGCTGTATATCAACCAGTGGGATAAAGAATTCGCATGAACTTGAAGCGGTACAGGTAAAAGAATACCAGGGAGAAAAGCTGTCCTCAATAACCGAATTTCGCGAAAACTCCATCAAAGGCGCTCAATACGTTGACCAGGCTACCTATGAATTAAAAATTACCGGCCTGGTGAAAACTCCTGCTTCTTATACCTATGAAGAAGTTATTGCAAAATATCAGAATTATACTAAGGTCGTAACGCTGGACTGCGTTGAAGGCTGGTCAGTCAAGCTACTCTGGGAAGGTGTTAAGGTTACCGACCTGATCAACCAGGCCACAGTTTTGCCGGAAACCAAAGTGGTCATCTTTCATGCATACGATGGTTATACCACCTCCCTACCTTTAAACTATGTACAGGATAAAGACCTCTTGCTGGCATTTAAAATGAATGGCGTAACACTGCCGCCCGACCGTGGTTTCCCCTTCCAACTGGTAGCAGAAGACAAATGGGGCTACAAATGGATTAAATGGGTCACCCAGATAGAATTATCCGACAACGAGAACTACAAGGGTTACTGGGAAAGAGCCGGATATTCCAATGACGGGAGCCTTGATAAGCCATTCTTTGAAAGATAAATGGCCTCCTAAGTAAAACGGACTCCTGCATTACTTATCTGTGTTTCAAGTATAATAATACATAATCAGGATTAGTGTATTTTCGCATCGGTGAGTTGGTAGTGGCGCTGGATTTAAAAATAGTAGTCGGAGGAGAAGCCGGGCAGGGTGTTCAGACTGCCGGGTATATTATTGCCAAAGTATTCGCACGGCTGGGCTATTATGTCTTTGCCGACCAGGACTACGAATCACGTATACGCGGCGGCCATAATTTTTTCAGGATCAGGGTAAAGGATTCCCAGTGCAACTCGATATCCGAGTCTATCGATATCCTGGTTGCCTTAAACAAAGAAACAATTCAACTTCACTTAATCAATTTAGCTCAAAATAGTGTTATTTTAACAGACGGCATCAGGGACCCTGACCTGATGCAGAAATACAGGGTTATTACCGTCCCAATGAGCCAGAGCTCGACCGAGATATCCGGCAGTACGATCATGGCAAATACAGTTGCGCTCGGCGCTATCCTGGGCCTGGCCGGGCTGGATTTTAAGCTTCTTGAAGAAGTCCTGAAAAGTTACTATGAGAAGGAACATGTGGCACAAGCTAACCTGCTGGCTGCCAGGCGTGGCTTTGATTATGTAAAGGATAACTCCACAGTTCATTTAGATTTCGCCATTGACTCCATGCCGCCGGTCAAAAGGGTGCTTATCAACGGCAATGAAGCTGTTGCGCTCGGCGCTATAGCGGCCGGATGCAAGTTTTTAGCGGCATACCCCATGACGCCGTCAACTCCAATCATGGAATACATCTCCTCCCACGCATTGGAGTACTCAATCGCAGTAATTCAGCCCGAAGATGAAATA
>CAZABI010000031.1:0-7996 GCA_964483235.1 uncultured Dehalococcoidales bacterium
AGCGGCACACCGAAAGAAACCGCCAGCGGGAATTCACTGATCAGCCTCCTTTCGTTGGGGGTGACCTCACCGTGATCCGCCCGGCGTAATTCGGCAATGCCGAAATACGCTGCGCCCAGTAGTTCCGCTTTTTTCTTCAACGTAGCTTTAAATTCCATACTGTTAACGAAATGATACTCATAAATATTCCTTCTGTAAATATTAATAAAACATTATCGTTTACTTGTCATGTTGTAACAGCAATCATTATAATCTCGCTAATGAAGATAAAACGCCTGCACGACTGGAACGTGACCACGGCGGAGGCGCGGGATATCCAAGACAGGCTGGCTGAGCGCATTACAACCACACCGCTAACAAAATCACCGAAGCTAATCGCGGGCATCGATATCTCCGTATCCCGCTGGCACAAGGCCGGCCGGGCTGCTGTTGTAGTGCTGGATTATCCGTCGCTTGAACCTCTGGAGATACAAGTTGCCGAAAGCGTGATTTCCTTTCCATACGTACCTGGCCTGCTCTCTTTTCGTGAGGCGCCTTTGGCCATTGAAGCATGCAGAAAGCTGACCTGCGAACCGGACCTGGTGATAGTGGACGCGCAGGGCATTGCGCATCCCAGGCGGCTGGGCTTCGCTTCCCATCTTGGCCTTTGCCTGGATGTTCCCACTATAGGCTGTGCTAAATCGCGGCTGATCGGCAGCCACGCTGACGTACCCAACCACCCGGGCGGCTATGCTTATTTATACGACGGAGATGAGATAATCGGAGCGTCCGTAAGGACCAAACCGGGTGTCAAGCCGGTCTATGTTTCCCAGGGCCACATGATCGACCTCACATCAGCCATCAAATGGGTGATACAATGTTGTAAAGGTTACAGGCTGCCGCAACCCACACGCCTGGCGCACCTGGCAGCCAACGGCATACTGAATAATGCACCCGTCAACCGTTATATAAAGCAGGATACATCAGAGAAATAACATGCAGGAAGAAAAAAATCTTATCAACGAACTCCAACGTCGCATATCCCAGATAATGGAGCATCTTTGACATAGCAGCCAAGGAAAAGGAACTGACCAGCCTCGAGGAAAAAACTTCAGATCCTGAATTCTGGGTTGATCAGCAGAAGGCCCAGTCCGTTATGCGCCAGATAGGTGCGCTCAAGGATGTTATTTCAACATGGCGCGAGACCGAAAGGAAAGCCGCGGACCTGGCTGAATTCACCGAGATCGCCATACAGGAAAACGATCTCTCCCTGAAGGACGACATGCAGGCCGAGATCGGAAAGCTTGTCTCGAGGTTCGATGAGATGGAAGTCCAGTTAATGCTGGACGGCACTTATGATTTGCGAGATGCTATCCTGACCATACATGCCGGCGCCGGCGGCACTGAATCGCAGGATTGGGCGCAGATGCTGATGCGCATGTTCCTGCGCTGGGCGGAGCGGCGCAAATTCCAGGCGGAAATACTCGATATATCACCGGGTGATGAAGCAGGCATTAAAAGCGCCACTATTGAAATCAGGGGCAGCTTCGCCTACGGCAATCTTAAATCGGAACGGGGAGTACACCGGCTGGTGCGCTTATCGCCTTTTGATGCCGACCACGCGCGTCATACGTCATTTGCACTACTGGAAGTCCTGCCTGAGGCCGAGGCAAAATCAGACCTGCAAATAAACCCCGAAGATATCAAGGTGGACACCTTCAGATCCAGCGGTCCGGGTGGACAGCATATGCAAAAGACCAGCAGTGCTGTTAGAATTACGCACGTTCCCACCGGCCTTGTAGTCTCCTGCCAGAGCGAGCGCTCGCAGCATCAGAATAAGGAAAGCGCACTCAGGGTGCTGTATTCGCGCCTGCTTGAGATCGAGATCAAGAAAAGAGAAGAAGAGAAAGCTAAAATCAAGGGCAAGCGAATTGACGCCGGCTGGGGCAACCAGATCAGGAGCTACGTATTGCACCCGTATAAAATGGTCAAGGACCACCGCACCGAATACGAGACCAGTAACACCGGTGCCGTGCTTGACGGCGAGATTGACGAATTCATCAATGCTTACCTGCGCTCAAAAGTCGGAGAAGACAAATGATTAAAAAACTATTGATTTTTTTACTAATAATTGCCCTTTGCTTAATTCCTTCAATCACTTCGGCTGCGGCGGGCAATATCAAGATCACCGGCTCAAGCACTAAAATTGATTTCCCCTCTACACTGATATTCAATGTCAAGGCCGAGAGCAACAGCGATATCTCGCGCATCCGGCTGTGCTATGAAATAGACAAGATGACCTACGCTCCCACTTTTGCGGAATTCTGGCCCGAGTTCACGCCGGGTAAGAGCGTGGCAACCCGCTGGACCTGGGACATGCGGAAAGGCAGCTTGCCGCCGGGTGCCAGGGTAACTTACTGGTGGGTAATAGAAGACAGCGCAGGCAACAAGCTGACAACGCCCAAAGATGTCATCTATTTTAACGACACACGCTATAAATGGCAGAAGGTCAACGACGGGCAGGTAGCCGTCAACTGGTACGACGGTAGCCGCTCCTTTACCGAGGAGTTGCTGAAAGCATCCGTCGACGCCATCAACCGGCAGGCCAGGGATACCGGGGCATACTTGGACAAACCGGTTAACCTGTATATATACGGCAACTACCGGGACCTTCGCGGTTCACTGGTGGCCACCGAGGAATGGACGGGCGGAGTGGCTTACGCCGGATTCAATATCATCTCCATCGGGATATCCCCGAATAACCTGGATTGGGGCAAGAAAGCCGTGGCGCATGAGCTCGGTCACCTGGTAGTCCACCAGATCACCTTCAGCCCTTACGGCGCCGACCTGCCTCCCTGGCTAGATGAGGGACTGGCCATGCATGCGGAAGGTGAACAGAACAAAGCCGACCACGATGCGCTGGTAAACGCTATAGAAAAAGACAATGTCTACACTCTCAAATCACTCTCCAGCCCGTTCTCAGCCGATCCTGAAGAGGCCTACTTCTCCTACGCGCAAAGCCAGAGCGTCGTAGAGTTCCTGATAAATAAATATGGTAAAGACAAGCTCTACGAGCTCCTGATTTTAATGCGCGATGGATACGCCATGGACGACGCCCTGTTAAAGGTATACGGCTTCGACCTTACCGGGCTGAATCAAGCCTGGATGCAGTATATGATGGCAAGTACTTCAGTGAAATAAACAATGGAAAAATCATTCACCATCCACGATATGCCCGACTCGGAGAAACCCAGGGAACGGTTGCTAAAGCATGGTCCCAGGGCACTCTCTACGGCCGAATTGCTGGCGCTGGTGTTACGCACGGGAACCAAACGTGAAAATGTCATAATCACATGTCAAAGGTTACTCCGTGAATTCGGTCATCTTAAAAATCTGTCCGGCGCCTCTCTTGAACAACTGCGTAAAATTGACGGTATTAAAAACGCCAAGGCTGCGCAGTTAATAGCCATATTCGAACTATCGAGACGGCTGGACGACCCGGAATTCTCCAGACAGGGACAGGTTGTCCAAGGGCCGATGGATGCCGTGGAATCTATCAGGGCAGAGCTGAAAGGAGACAAAAAGGAGCATTTCTTCCTTATCTGCCTGGACACACGTAACCGCGTGATAAATAAAAAACAGGTGTCGATGGGCAACCTGGACAGCAGCATCGTCCACCCACGTGAGGTCTTCAAGGAAGCCATTTCATCACTGGCTGCAGCGGTCATCTTCGTTCATAACCATCCATCGGGAGACACCGAACCATCCCCGGACGATGTCAACCTGACCAGGAGGCTCGTCGAAGCGGGGGAACTGCTCGGCATCCCTGTGCTCGACCATATCATCGTGGGCGATAAGGGATATTTAAGCTTGAAATCACGTAATCTTATTTGAGGTCATAGCATGTTGAGAAACCAATCAATGAAAACAGTAATTACCCTGATCGCACTGGCGTGTATTTTTGTACTGATGGCCGTGACCGGATGCTCGCCGCTGCGCCAGGTCATCGAGACCATGGAGAACGATACAACCGCTTCAGGCACGCTTAACCTGTGGGACAGCGGCCCTCTGACCCTGGATCCCGCCATCTCCAGCGAGATGTCGTCGCATATCTACGTCATGCAGATCTATAGCGGCCTGGTCAAGTTCGACACCAATCTCATGCCCGTACCCGATATAGCCGAACGCTGGGAGACCAGCACGGATGGCAAGACCTATACCTTCTATCTGCGCAAAGAAGCCAAATTCCATGACGGCAGAAAGGTGACCGCGGGGGATGTAAAGTACTCGTGGGAAAGGGTCTGTGATCCGGCGACCGGCTCACAGACCGCTTCCATTTACCTGAATGATATAGTCGGGGCACTGGATAAACTGGCCGGCAAGGCTGCGAGCATCAGCGGTATTAGTGTGATCGATGATTACACACTCAGGGTGAACATAGACGCACCCAAGGCTTATTTCCTCTCCAAGCTGGCTTACCCCACGGCCTTCGTTGTAGATAAAAAGAACGTGGAGAGCGGCCGCAACTGGTGGAAGAAGCCCAACGGCACAGGCCCCTACAGGCTGACTAAGTGGGAAGAAGGCTCATTGATCGGATTATCTCCTAACCCATATTTCTACGATAAGCGCGCCAGCTTGAAAGTAGCTTTACAGATTCTGTCCGGCATCCCCATGTCGCTTTACGAAAGGGATAAAATCGACGTGGTAGAGATCTCCAAAGCTTACATTGACCGCTCCTCGGACGAGGCCGGCCCGTTCTACAATCAATTGCACATCTTCCCCGAGTTCAGCCTTAATTATATCGGCTTCAATTGCAGCAAACCGCCCTTCGATGACCCATTGGTACGCCAGGCTTTCTGCCACGCTGTTAATAAGGACCGCATCATAAAAATAATTCAAAAGGACATGGTTGCCAGGGTTGACGGCATCCTCCCGCCGGGCATGCCGGGCTACAATAAAGATTTCGAGGGGCTTGATTACAATCCGGAGAAAGCTAAACAGCTTCTTGCCAGATCAAAATACGGTTCAGCCACCAACCTTCCCCCTATCACAATTACGCTGCCTGGTTGGGGAGGTGTGGATATCGAAGATTACGTCGGCGCTATACTGCAGGACTGGAAGAACAATCTCGATGTGGAAGTATCCGTCCGCTTGCTCGATCCCAATGCCTACCATTACAGCCTGAGTCAAGAAGCCGATGAGATGTACGGCCTGGGTTGGATTGCCGATTACCCTGACCCGCAAAATTTCCTTTACACGCTTTTCTACACCGGTACCGAGTACAACAATTCCCATTTTTCATCCGCCCAATTCGATAAACTACTTGACCAGGCTGCTGTGGAGCAGGACTACGATAAGCGTATTAAAATGTACCAAGAAGCGGAACGGCAGGTAATCGAGGCCGCGCCCATTCTGCCTCTCTGGGCAAACAGGAATTACATGTTGGTCAAGCCGGACGTTCTCAATTATGATATAGACCCGCTGGGCGTGCCGCGCCTTAACCTGGTAACCCTTGACCGGTAGAATGCAGGGACGGGGCTTTAGCCCTGTCCATAATTAAAACGAGGAGTCTATATCATGGATAAAAATGATTTAGCCGCACCCTGCGGGATTGACTGCTCTCTATGCCAGCTTTATAAAGCTCTTACCGATGAGAACCTGCGTGCACTTATTATCGAACGATTGAAGATGCCAGCCGAAAAGGCAACCTGTACCGGCTGCCGTTCCATCGACGGCTTCTGCCCTGTCATCGGTGAACAATGCGCCACCTATGTCTGTGCTACGAAAAAAGGTGTGGATTTCTGCTCAGACTGCGACGATTTCCCCTGCCAGAAGCTGATGCCCTGCTCCGACCGTGCCGACAAGCTTCCCCACAACATCAAGGTCTACAGCCTGACGCTCAGGAAACATCAAGGCGAAAAGGAGTGGAAGAAAGCCATTCCCGAAATTTACAAGCTCTACTACTGCGGCCGGATGGTCATCGGACGTGGACCACAGCCTAAAACCTGACATAGCCTAACCCCAGAGCTCATCAAGTTTATCAGTGGGGACCCCACTCCGCCCGGGCAGCGGACCAAGTTCTTTGTACGATTCCACTGACCCATATTCCCTGACCTTGACTACAACGGGCATCGGCAGCGCGTGGCCGAAGATGAGTGCCTGCTGCTTAGATTCCAACTTAGAAAGCACCGCCTTCAGCTCGCTCTTCCCGGGCACTCCGGTAAGCACAGCGTCCACATCTTTCTCATTATCCAGCAAGCAAGTCAGCTTGGTACCCAATTGCGACATCACCTCTTCATCAATGCCGCTGGGACGCTGGTCGATGACCAGCATGGTCACGTTATATTTACGCATCTCGCGAGCAATCTTGCCGAAAATAGTCTGGGCTGAGATCTCCGGATTAAGGAACCTGTGCGCTTCTTCGATGGTGATTATCAACTGGTCAGGCTTCCGCGTATCCGCAGATACGGCAATATCCACCTTCTCCCGGTAAAGGTTATAAATCCGGCGGGTGAGCAGGTTGGCCACCAGCAGGTAGGCTGCAATATCGTCATAACCACCGAACTGCAGCACCACGTTCTTGCCGCTGCTGATGTAATCCAGCATTGTTTTAACAGCGTCTTGCCTGGCGCGGGGCACGAGGAACTTGAAACGCTGCAACATGCGCAGACCGCGGCGCAGGTTTCGCCAGGTGCTCTCATGGATTCCGAGCTTGGAAATAAGCTCCTTATCATCAGATTCGAACGAGGCGAAGGTCGATTCCAGCCATCTATCATCCCCGAAGTGCTTGGCCAGCTCATAAACAGCCTGCACCGACGGTTCGGTCAGGTTAAGCACCTGCCTGAGCAATTGAATATCTTCAGGCTCGATTTCATCATAGCCGACCGTCACCGTGAAATCGGACTTCACCTTTCTCCTCTGGTCATATTTTTCATCCAGCGAGAAGACGGCCACCTTCCCCGGAAACAGTTGCTTCAACCCCTTGACCTTGGTGTCCTTCTCGCTGGTGCCCTCCCAGCCGTATTCATTATGCATATCAAAGATCAGGCTGACGGCTTTGCTCTTCTGCAGCATCCCGATCAGCAGCAGGCGTGTCAGGAAGGTCTTGCCTGTGCCGCTCTTGCCGAAGACGCCGTTGGAACGCTTGACGAGTTCCTCCATATCCAGGCAGACCCGGGTTTCCATGTCCAGTGGCGTGCCGATGTAAAACCTACGCTCATCTTCGCTGCCGAAGACCAGCTCCACGTCGCGCTGCGTGGCCAAGTCGACCTGTGAAAAATGCGAGGGGACGGTCTTGGCCGGCTGCGGCCCTTCCAGCATGGTCACGGCATCTCCGCTGATAGTAAGCATAGTAAGTACCTTGATCTTGCCGTAGGTCGTAGTACCTGATACTACACTGGCTATAAAGGGGTCGGAGATGTCGGGCGGCATCACCAGCGCCTGGGGATCAACAGCCTCCAGGCTCACATCGGTGATGATGCCGAAGAAGCGCTTCTTCTCGCCCTTGATGGCAACATAACGCCCGACGGCGACGTCCTCCACCGACCTGGCAGCATCGAGTTTTACCTCCACACCACCCGTCAATGAACCGGAAATTACAGTCCCCAGCTTATCAGTATCTTTTTTCGGTTCTTCAGTCATCACTTCAGCCTCTTTAATATCGAATCCAGCCGCCGGATATCCCTGGATAGCAGCCAGGCCAGCTCCTTGCCCGCCCGCACCAGGAAGTCCTGAGGCGAAGGGTGCGCCAGGCTGGCCTGCCGCAGGAAGGCGGCAATGATCTCGTCGGTGTTGACTTGCAGCCTGCTGTCGATCAGCAAGTTGAGGAAATTCAAGGATTGCGTGAACTCCCGGACATCATCCGGGCTGCATTGATACACGAATGAATAAATCGAGGCAGGCGAGGGGGGCAAATACTGGTACATGTTTTTACCCCTTGCATACCCGGCCACCAGCGCCCTGAAATCGGTACACAGCAGCCTGGCAAGCTGCGGATTAGCTTTAAATACATCGGCCT
>CAZABI010000032.1:0-7692 GCA_964483235.1 uncultured Dehalococcoidales bacterium
ACCGCATCATCTCTTCCTGCACTTTCTGCTTGTTCCGGGCATATTTCTTTTGGATCTCTTGCATCTTGGGCTGCAGTGATTGCATGGCCTTGGTCGATTGCGTCTGTTTGAAGGTCAGCGGCATGAGAACGATCCTGACAACAACGGTCAGGACGATAATGGCAAGACCAAAGTTATTCTCCAAGAGCTGTGACAGGGCGATTAACCCGTTCATCATTGGTTCAAGGATGGCAATATTCCAAATTTCTGTCATTTGATTACCTATTTAATAAACGAAGAAAATTTCCAGGTTACTTCACCTTTAACAGTATCCACCGCATATACATTGTGGTCTCTCGCATATACGTAAGCCACATCACCTGCCACATATACAGGGCCATATACAGCGTAACCTATATCAACCTGACTGACCTGCGCCCCAGTTGCCAGATCCAGCTTGTAAAGAATGCCCGTATCACAGACAACATATATGTATTTATCGGTTACTGCCGGCGTAGATACGATCTGGCTGTCAGTGGTGAATTTCCATATCTCTTTCCCGCTGGCCGCGTCCAGTGCATAGAGGTTTTTATCCAGGCACGCTGCGTAAACAATTGCTTTTTCTGCTACGGGTTTGGCCCAGAACCAGTTACTCCCCTGAAACGTCCATTTTTCCTGCCCTGTCGATTTGTCTATCGCATAAAGCTGCCTGTCGAATGTGCCGAAATAGATGTTATCGCCGCTAACTTCGATAGGCGATGCAACAGCGGTCAGAATCTTGATCTCCCAGATTTCTTCACCCTTATCCGCTGAGATAGCATATAAGTTGCCGCCGTAATTGCCAGCATACACCACGTTATTATCAATTGCCGGTGCAGTCCAAATCTTGTTAGATGTCTGGAATTCCCAACGCAAATCACCTGTAGGAGCATCCAGCGCATAGACCTTACTATTAGAGCTGCCAAAATATAGACCCTGGCCATCTGTTACCAGGCTTCCTACAATGCCACCTACATTCTCATAACCTTCCCTCGGGTATACCCAACGTACAACACCTCGGTTGGCATTCATTGCATAAAGTTTACCTGTGTAAGTTCCGCAGTAAACCAGGTCTTCGGCCACAGCCGGTGTACTGTATATGCCAGCACCGGATGCAGAAGAAGAAGGTGAGCACATGGCTCCGCAGGCTGCCCCGGGGGCTGCTGTCTTCATAACATAAGCCCATTCGCCCTCGGCCGGGAAAGTTTGATTTTCACTCCTGGCAACCGGGCTGATCGCGATAATCTTACCCTCCATAGAGCCGAAACAGATAACATCTTTATACGCGACAAAACCCGACCAACCCTGGGCTGAAGCGCCTGAGCAGGATGAGGCTCCCCCCATTCCGTCACAACCCACGACGAAAACGAGGGAGACTAAGGTGAGTATCAGTACTGCTTTAGTGTATCTATTAAACTTCAACATCTATTTATTCACACATACCTTATTACATACTTATGGCACCGGGTCATATCCGCAGGACGTCCAGGGATTGCAGCGGCATATCCGCAGGAAGGTCATCCATCCGCCTTTAAACAGACCGTATTTCTCTATAGCCTCATATCCATATTGCGAACATGTCGGCTTGAACCTGCAGGAGGAAGGCGTAACCTGTGATATCGTTCCCTGGTACAACCTGATTGATTTCAAAGCCATTCGCCTAAACATTGTTTTCCAGTAATCCTGCCCGCTTCAGTTGTCTATGCAGGGACTGTTTAACCTCTGCATACTTGGAAGAAACCACATTGCGCCGAGCAATGATAACTATATCCCAACCGGCTTTAATATTCAGCGCCCGCGTCGCTTCTTTTAACCAGCGTTTAGTATGGTTTCTGACAACGGCAATGCCGATTTCTTTGGAAACTGAGTATCCTACTCTACTAAACTGCAAGCCGTTTTGTAGCGATTTCACTACTAAAACGTTGTTCGCGAACGCTTTACCGGATTCATACACTGCTAAATACTGCGCTCTCCTGGTTAAAGCCAATTGCTTGGCCATTTTAACTACACTTGCGTTAACTTCCAGCGCCCCTTTAAACGGCGCCGTTTTAGTACGTCGCGACCATCCCTGGTAGAGTTCCTGGCACGGAAACCGTGCTTTCTCCTCCTGCCAGCTTTTTTCGGTTGATATGTCCTCTTAGGCAATTTAATATACTCCGGAATTACTATTTTCTCTCGCTGCTAATATTGTAGACATGATTCGGCGCGGCAGGCAAAAGTGCAAGGAAGCGAGCTCTTTTTATGGCCTGCGCTAACCGGCGCTGGTGCCGTGCACAAACGCCGGTGCGTCTTCGTGGTACAATCTTCCCGCGGTCAGAAACGAACCGTTGTAATAGCGAAAAGTTCTTATAGTCAATCTCATGTTTATCGGCACAAAAGGTACATACCTTCGGCTTGACTACAAATTTACGTCCTCGCTCCCTTCTAACTGGTGCTGCATTATGTTCCATTATCTTTAGACCGGTCCTCCTTCATAAATCAGGAATTAAAAGGCATATCTTCAGGCGTGATATCACCTTCTTCTGCAATAGCAACTTCATCAGGCGGCAATGGGGCAGCTCCTCCCCTATCGAGGAAAAGCACTCTGTCTGCTAAAACTTCAAGTCTGGAGTGTTTTTGCCCATCCTTTCCTTCCCAGTTACTGGTCCTCAGTGTGCCTTCAACATACACTGATTTCCCTTTGGTTAAAAACTGGTTACAAGCTTCAGCCTGTTTACGCCATGCAATGACTCGGAACCATTCAGTTTCCTTTTTTTGAGATCCATCCGCTTGATTAGATACTCTGTTTGTCGCCAGAGAAAAAGTTGTCATAGCGACCCCATTTGGTGTAAAACGCATTTCAGGGTCACCGCCAATATTACCAATTAAGAGAATCTTACATAGACTGGCCATTAAGCCTCCTCCACCATTAATAACTACTCACGTATGAATAAATAGCGCAACACGTCTTCCATAAGCTTGAGCCCAGCATCCAACTCTTTCAAAGCAGTCTGTTTGATCTGGACTTTCTCAAGTACGTAGTTGCCTTCACTTTGTTTTTTAATCTGATAAGCGAGCTTACGCTTACCCCACTGGTTGGTATCGCTTACCGTTCCATCCAGCTTGGTTATAAGGTCATTCACCTTTCCCAGTGATTTCGTGAAATCATCCTCAGTTAAATTGGGATTAAAAATAAAAACCAGCTCGTAACTGGGCACAATAAATCCTCCAGATTGAAAAGTCTATAGATTATAACACACAGCCCAAACCTGCAACAACCGATCGCATTCGTGAGGTGTTGCATTTTAAACACCGGTGTCATATATTTGGGGCATACCAGGAGTTTCCCCTTATGGAAATATGTATAATCGGGCTGCCACAAAGCGGCAAGACCAGCATATTCAACGCACTTACCAAGTTCACTGCTGAAACCAAGCCGCATGCACTGGGCAGCCTTAGTATCAATATGGCAATCGCCAGGGTTCCTGATGAGCGGCTGAATCAGTTAGCCGGGATGCTCCACTCTAAGAAGGCCGTTCCTGCCGAAGTTAAATACGTTGACATCGCCGGCCTGTCGAAAGGCTTTGGTAAGGAGCAGGGTGTCAGCGGTCAACTGCTCAACTACTTGAGTACTTCAGATGCTATCCTTCAGGTTATCCGTGTGTTTGAAGATGACAATGTGGCCCACGTCGAGGGCAATATCAATCTGCTCAGGGACATTGAGATGCTTGATATGGAGCTGGTTTTCTCTGACCTGGGCATTATCGAGAAACGATTGCACCGTCTGGAAGCGGCTGCTAAGATGCCCAAATCATCCGAGCGCGACCTCGCTATTAAAGAGCAAGAACTTCTTCACAAGATTAAACAGCAGCTTGATAAAGGTATACCCATCCGGTTACAGCAACTAACCAGTGAGGATATGCATTCTCTTTCCAACTACCAGTTTCTAACAGCCAAACCAATACTGGCAGTTATTAATATCGGAGAAAAACAGCTTGCGGAAGCCGGCGCACTATTGGATAAACTAAAAATTTCCTATTCTCAACCCCAGGTGGAAGTGATTACTATGTGCGGAAAGCTGGAAATGGAACTGGCCCAGCTTAGCGACCAGGAAGCCGAGGAATTCAGGAAAGATATAGGCTTGCAGGAAACTGCGTTTGCTGCAGTTATAAGACATTCCTACGCGCTTCTGGGACTGATTTCATTTTTTACGTACAATGCCGAAGAGGTCAAAGCCTGGACCATTCAAAGGGAATCAACAGCATTAAAGGCGGCCGGGAAGATCCATACTGATATGGAGAGAGGATTTATACGGGCCGAGGTCATCCACTTTCATGATTTTATCAGGTACGGGAGCATGGCGGAGGCGCGCAAGCACGGCGCCTTGCGAGTGGAGGGTAAGACCTACCTTGTGCAGGACGGTGACATTATTCACTTCCTTTTTAATGTATAACCTGCCGGTACAACTGAGTCACGACTGCTAAGCAATTGCACCGCCCAATAATCAGGATGATATAATAAGCGGCTATCGGTTGAATATACTTATTAAGGAGTTCCCATGAAAAAAGGCATCCAGGTAATAGCATGGTTTGACGAGATAACTAAACACGACATAAATATAGCGGGTGGTAAGGGTGCTAACCTCGGAGAGATGACACACGCACAAATACCTGTCCCGCCAGGCTTCCTGGTGACAGCCACCGCATACTTCGAGTTCCTTAAAGAGACCAATCTCATGGTTGAAATCCGCCGGTACCTGAAGGATCTTGATCCCAATGACAGTAAAACACTCCAGGATATCTCTGGCAGGATTAAGAACAAGGTATCAAGCGTTCAAATGCCGGATTACATAGTCAGTGAGATCAAAACAGCCTATCGTAAACTGGGCGGCGGCCTGGTAGCCGTCCGCTCCTCAGCAACCGCTGAAGATCTGCCCGATGCTTCCTTTGCCGGCCAGCAGCGTACATTCCTCAATATTCAAGGAGAAGAATCCGTGGTAAAGGCCGTGCAGGAGTGCTGGGCTTCGCTCTTTGAATCCAGGGCAATTTTTTATAGGCATGAGCAGGGGTACGATCATTTTAAAGTGGGTATCGCTGTGCCTGTACAGCGAATGATTCAGTCAGAAGCTGCCGGTGTACTATTTACAGTCGAGCCGCTTACCAGTGATACCAGCAAGATACTGATTGAAGCCATTTTCGGGCTGGGTGAGGCCATCGTTTCAGGTGATCTGACGCCCGATCAATATATACTCGAAAAAGACAGCCTTATTATCACAGACAAACAAATCGTCAAACAGGAATGGCAGCTTATCCGCAACCTGGAAGCGTCCCCGGGAGATCTTGAAACTAATATCAAGGTACCTGTGCCCTCCAAGAAACAGGAAGCGCAGAAGCTCTCCGATGAAGAGATTATCACGCTTGCTAAGATCGGCAAACTACTCGAAGACCACTACAAAGCGCCACAGGACGTAGAGTGGGCCAAAGAGGATAAAGA
Organism: uncultured Dehalococcoidales bacterium; assembly: GCA_964483235.1. Lineage (GTDB taxonomy): Bacteria > Chloroflexota > Dehalococcoidia > GIF9 > UBA5629 > CAZABI01. The sequence goes on from CAZABI010000032.1 coordinate 5,491, forward strand.
GTTTTTCATTGTTCAAACCAGGCCGGTCACAACGCTCAAGGAGAAAACCGAAGAAACGAGCACGGTTGAAGAGGGTAAATACGAAATCCTGCTCACGGGCATAGCCGCCAGCCCCGGCGCTGCAAGTGGCATCGTAAAAATAATACCGGATCCATCCAAAATCGATAAGATCATGTCGGGCGATGTCATGGTAACCGAGATGACCACGCCGGATTTCGTGCCGGCCATGAAACGCGCCGTCGCTATCGTAACTGACCGCGGGGGCAGGACCGCGCACGCAGCCATAGTCAGCCGCGAGCTCGGCATACCCTGCATTGTGGGCACTGAAAAAGCGACTAACATATTGAAGGATGGGCAGGAAGTCACTGTTGACGGCTCATCCGGCAAAGTGTATGCAGGCAAAGTGGCTATTAAAAGCAAGAAAAAAACGGCAGTAATCCCAGGCCAAAAAATTAAAACTAAAACTAAACTTTATGTAAATTTAGCTGAGCCCGAGCTGGCGGATACAATTGCTGCTCGCGATGTTGATGGTGTAGGTTTGCTACGCGCTGAATTCATTATGGCGCGAATGCCGGGACACCCACGCTTTATGCTACATGAGGGTAAGGCCAGCCAGTTCGTGGATATTTTGAGCAAGAATATCACCATGTTTACCAAATCCTTCCACCCACGGCCGGTAGTCTACCGCACTACAGACTTCAAAACGAATGAATACCGCAATTTGCCAGGCGGCTATAAATACGAAGAAATGGAAGAGAATCCAATGATTGGCTACCGCGGCTGCTCGCGCTATACACGCGAGATAGAAGTGTTCCGTATGGAGCTCGATGCCATTAAAAAAGTATGCCAGAGCTATGATAACCTCTATGTAATGATACCCTTCGTGCGATTTGTCTCCGAGATCGAGCAGATTAAAAATATATTAATTTCCGAAGGCCTTTACAAGTTTCCCAAATTCAAGCTGTGGATGATGGTTGAAGTGCCCTCCAATATTATTCTTATGGATAAATTTATTGAAGCCGGTATTGATGGCATCTCCATCGGTTCTAATGACCTCACCCAGTTAACGTTAGGAATTGACCGGGACAACTCCAAGTTCGCAACTCAGTTCGATGAGCGAGACGAGGCTGTTATGCTTTCGATTGAGAAAGCGGTGACCACCGCTGTGGCCAAAGGCATCACCTGCTCCATCTGCGGCCAGGCCCCATCAGTTTATCCCGAAATTACGGAAAAGCTGGTAAGCTGGGGGATCACATCCATCTCTGTTACTCCGGATATGATAGATGAAACCAGGCAGATCATTGCGGCGGCGGAACAAAAGTTGGCTGGTTCCCATTGATCTGCCCCAGTAAATAAATACTTGCTTTATGCTTGGTTCAATGTCCAGGCAGCATCCGAAAAAGACTGCCGATTGAGTATAATGATTATTAAGCAGGGGTTGAGCGCAGGGTTTCAGATTACATTGCCGGCATGAGTGATCATTATGTTATACTAACCGCCCGTAAACTCCATAATTTGTAATATTGGCTGGAATGTATTACAACTTGTAATTACGTAATGAACGTAGTAGATGATATTAAACAAAAGCTTGATATAGTGGACGTTGTTTCACAGTATGTCAAGCTACAAAAATCCGGGCGCAGCTTTAAGGCCAATTGTCCTTTCCATACCGAGAAAACACCTTCTTTCTTCGTTTTTCCCGAAAGACAAAGCTGGCATTGTTTCGGCGCGTGCGCAACGGGTGGAGACATTTTCACCTTTGTAATGAGAAAAGAGGGCGTTGACTTCAGCCAGGCGCTCAGACTGCTCGCCGATAAGGCCAATATCCCCTTAATCCAGTATACACCGCAGGTTACCGCCGAAGTACGAGAGAAACAGGACCGACTGTTCAAAATAAATGATGCGGCAGCCGAATATTTTCATTCTCTCTTATTACGTGAACCGGAAGCTGAAAATGCGCGGCAATACGTTGAAAAACGTAGACTATCATCTGCTGTAGTAGACCATTTCCAACTCGGTTTTTCATCCGTGAAATGGGATGACCTGGCGCAGTTCCTTACCGGGTCAGGTCATCGTGAGGATGATATCATAGCCGCGGGACTGGTCGTTGTACGGGATACGGGCGGCTATTATGACAGGTTCAGGAACCGCCTGATGTTTCCTATCCGCGACATAAAGGGAAAGGTCATAGGTTTCGGCGGT
>CAZABI010000033.1:0-7612 GCA_964483235.1 uncultured Dehalococcoidales bacterium
TCTACGGCTTAATTCACGGTGTTAAAGCAGATATAGAAAGCTATGTACAGGGCACGCCCCAGTCTGACGATATCACCATGCTGGCGCTTAGGTTCAACGGGACAATCAAACCGGGGTAGGCGCCTGATTCAAACGTACAGGTAGCCGCCGTCAACCAGCACGGTGTGACCTGTCATATATTTTGAAGCGTCAGACGCAAGGTAAATCATCGTGCCCACTATATCTTCGGGTTCGCCTATCCGCGACAGTGGTATTGCCCGTCGGTATTCTTCCTCAAGACCGGGCTTACCAGCGAAGGCCGCATCCATCAGCTTTGTATGTACAAATCCCGGCGCCAGTGTGTTAATCCTGATATTGAATTGGGCCAGTTCACGCGCCATTACCTTGGTTGCCATAACCACGGCCGCCTTGCTGATGGCATAAACACCGTTGTCCATTTCCGGCAGGTAACCGTCTATCGATGCTACATTGATAATGCAGCCGCCGCCCTGCTCCTTCATAATCTTAGCCACTCCCTGACTGAGGAAGAACAGCCCTTTGAGATTAAGATTCATGATAGCATCCCATAACCTCTCTTCCGATTCCAAAAAAGAAGAAAAAACCGGGCTGGTACCCGCGTTATTTACCAGTATGTCTATCCTTCCGAAGGCAGCCCTGGCGGTATCGGCCAGCTTTTTTACATCCTCCATTTTGCCCAGGTGCGCTCCTACAACGAGCGCTCTTCTCCCCACTTTCCGTATCTCGGCAGCCGCTTTTTCCAGGTCCTCGACCTTACGGCTGCTCAGCACTATATCCGCTCCCGCCCTGGCAAAAGCCAGCGCTGTGGCGCGGCCTATTCCACGGCTGGCGCCGGTCACTATCGCTACTTTGTTTTCAAGAGAGAACTGCTTCAACTCTGACATGTTGAATTACCTCCGGAATTTTAGTGGAAAGGACTAACACCTCACTTTAAGAACACGCCACCTTTTTGTCAAGCTCTTTCACATTCTGATATGATGCAGTTTGGGACAACTGAAACGGGAGGTAAGCCAGCATGTGTGATACTATTGTTGCTCTTGGATCTGCCACGCAGGACGGCGCAATGCTCTTTGGTAAGAACAGCGACCGCGAACCTGACGAAGTGCAAAATATAATAATAATCCCACGCCGGCAATATAAGCCTGACGACACCGTCAAGTGCACGTATATCTCTATACCGCAGGTTAAGGAAACCTGCCGCGTGTTGCTTTCACAGCCTTTCTGGATGTTCGGCGCCGAGATGGGTGCTAACGAATACGGGGTGATGATAGGCAATGAGGCTGTCTTCACCAAGGAGAAACCGGACAAGTCAGGGCTCACCGGCATGGACCTGCTGCGCCTGGCGCTGGAGCGCGGCCAGTCTGCGCGGCAGGCGCTCGACACCATCATAGGCCTGCTGGAAAGGCATGGGCAGGGGGGAAACTGCGGTTATCGGTCGCCGTTTTATTACATGAACAGCTTCCTCATTGCCGATGCTCAAGAGGCCTATGTTCTTGAGACAGTTAAATCCTGGTGGGCATGGAAAAAAGTGCGTGATATCTGGAGTATCTCTAACGTTATTTCGCTGGAGTCCGACATAGATGCTTTTTCCCCGGGTCTGATAGAAAATGCCGTTAAACGTGGCTACTGCAAGAGTGAATCCGACTTCAATTTCCGCAGATGTTACTCCGACATTATCATCACCTGGGGCGCCGCAGGCAAACCCAGGGAGGCCTGTTCCCGCAACCTGCTTCTTAAAAAGAAGGGCATGCTGGCCACCGCTGATATTATGGCCTTACTGCGCGATCACGGCGGGAAGGAGAATTTCCGCCCCGATAAAACCGGTGGTACCGTATGCATGCATGCTGCCGATAAGCTCATCCGCCGCAGCCAGTCAGTCGCTTCCCTTGTCGGTAGAGTTACCGACAAAGAGCGGTTTTTCTATGTAACTGGCGCATCCAATCCCTGCCTGAGCCCGTTCTTCCCGGTATTTGGAACAGGCACGGCTACCCCGGCCGGTTATCTCGATGGGGGCACTGTTTTTGACGGGGAAGTTTACTGGTGGGAATGCGAGAAGCTGCACCGCGGGGCGCTCCGGCGTTTCCCTTCTGCATTGAAAGACATCCGGCCTCATATCGCGGAGTATGAACAGGAAATGCTCAATTCGCTCGAAAAAAAGCATGCGACCGTCAACCAGACCATTATAGATAGTCATTTCCTTAGAGCCCGGGAATTTGTGAGGGATTGGGGAGCAAGGTTAGATACCTTGCCGGAGACTAAACCGGGACTTTTCTACCGCAGTTATTGGAATGGGTACAATAAGCTCAACGGGATAGAGTAGGGGCGAGGACTTTAGCCTCGCCCAAAAGATGGACATGTCTAAAGACCCGTCACTACGATTTGAAAATGTCACTGATTTTCCATGTCATTATGGGCAAAGCGAAGCAATCTGATAGCGGGGTAAGGGAATGCCTATTGAAATCAGGGAAATTAATGAAAAAAAGGACCTTGAAAATAGCCTGGAAGTCATCAGGGTATCCTTCCAAACCGTGGCACGGGAGCTTAATCTTACGCCGCAGAATTGCCCGTCCCACTCCTCCTTCATTACTTTTGAGAAACTGGACGACCTGAAGAAAAAAGCCAGGCTATTCGGCCTTTTCGCTGATGATAAGCAAATCAGCTTTGTTGCCATAGAAAAAGCCGGGGACCGGCTATATTATCTCGATAAACTGGCTGTATTGCCTGAACAACGGCACCGGGGTTATGGCAGGAAGCTGGTTGAATATGTTCTATCTGAGGTAAAAAAAGCCGGCGGCAGCCGTGTCTCACTGGGTATGATTGATAACTATACTGTTCTTAAAGAATGGTACAAAAGCCTTGGCTTCATGGAGACCGGCACTAAAAAGTTCGATCATCTTCCTTTCACCGTGTGCTTCATGGACCGTGATCTGTCAGGCCAGTAAATACATCATAACGTCGCTTACGTTGGTACCTGTCGGGCCGGTGATAATAAGTGATCTGCCCATCTTCTGAAAAAGTGTGTTTGTATCAAACCGCTTGATATAGTCCTCAACATCAAGTCCCGCCCTACGGGCTATATTGAGGGAGCGGTCATCCGCCATGGCGCCTGCAACATCAGCCATGTAATCTGAGCCGTCTGTTCCAACACTGGCCACCAGCCAGGCATGAGCATAATCTTGCATGGCCAGCATGGAAACCGCAGCATAATGCTGGTTACGGCCTCCCTGGCCGGCGTCATCAGGCAATGAGGGGGTTGTTTCTCCACCTACAAGTATTACATTGAAACCTTTATATTTCCCCTGTATCAGCTCATTTGCCCTCGCATAGGCCACCAGCGCCGTATCTCCTTTTTGTTCTGCCGTTATTATCAACGGCTTCAAACCAAGGTCGCGGGCTTTTTCCTCCATGGTCTCCAGCGCCAGACGGTTATGCCCGATTAAATAGTTGTCACAATTGTGCAGCTCTTTGGGGGTCTCTGCCTGCATTTCCTGGCGACCGCGGATGATATAGTTCACGATATTCGTTGGAGCCTTATCCAGCAGCCCGTATTTATCCATGATGTTATAGGCTTCCTTGAATATTGACGAATCTGGAACCGTCGGGCCGGAAGCAATAGCCGACAGGTCATCGCCTACTACGTCGGAGACAATGAGTGAAACAACCCTGGCCGGCTCATAGAATAGCCCGAGGTTACCGCCCTTAATGAGCGAAAGGTGCTTCCGTACAGCATTGATCTCGTTGATATCAGCCCCGCATTTCAGCAGCAATTGCGTAATCTTCTGTTTATCCTCCAGCGTCACGTCCGGAACCGGGCACGGCATCAGAGCCGAGCCTCCACCCGATATCAGGCAAACTACCAGGTCGCCTTTCCCTATTGTGTACCTGGCCTTCATAGCCAACATATTGCGTACACCCCTTACCCCGGCTTCATCAGGAACCGGATGCCCAGCCTGTGTCAAAACGATCTTGTTCGTTTGATAACCTGTGGATTTACAATTTACAGTGCCCGATGTTATATGGTCAGGGCCGACTATGCGCTCGAACTCCTCCGCCATAAGCCCTGACGCCTTTCCGCCGCCGATAACAAATATCCTGCCTTTGGATATATCGTAACCGTGACCTGCAATATACAGCTTCTTTCGCCTCTGGTTATAACTCACAGCAGACTGCATCAAATTAGTAGGGAGCACACGTGTTATACCGGCTTCGATCAAGTCGACCGCCCTGGCGCGCAATCCTGATGAAATTAGATCCTCGCGGTTCTTAATAATCAAATCTTATTGCCTCATACCTGCATAAGCGCAAAGCGGATCAAATTATACGCCAGAACAATCCTGTTGTCATTGCCTGGGCATCGTAATACTCTCATCTGCATGACGGAATCCCGGACGTGTTAAACTTTGATTAAAAATGTTGAGGAGTTTGCCATGCATTGGCTGTTTCTTGTAGGGGCTATCATTATGGAAGTCTGCGGTACTACCTGCCTCAAGCTTTCCGAGGGATTTACCAGGCTCTGGCCTTCCATACTCATTTTCGTTTTTTATGCGGTCAGTTTTACACTAGTCACCTTCGCCGTCAGGAAGCTGGAACTCAGCATTACTTATGCTATCTGGTCCGGTGTAGGTACGTTCCTGATTGCTATCATCGGGCTCTTCTGGTTCAAAGAGCCCGTGACTATCCTGAAGGCTGTTTCAATGTTACTTGTAATAGCAGGTGTGGTCGGCCTGAATCTAAGTCAACCACAGGGGTAGACAAAAATTTTCTAAATGTGCTAACATTCCCGTGAGTTTTGGCAGATACAGGGGAATAAAGCAAATTAGCTTTTAATATTATGAAGATTGGAGTAATTGCAGACACACACGTCCATAAGATAAGCGAGTTGCCCACTTCCCTCCTTACCGCGCTTACCCGGATGGACATGGTGGTCCACCTCGGCGATTTTCATTCCGAAGACCTGGTAAACGACCTCAAGGAGATCACCAATTTCCGCGGCGTGGCCGGCAACCATGATACTCACATACCGGGATTACCCGAGAAGGACCTGTTTGAAGTTAACGGCAGGCGCATCGGTATTATCCATGGGCATGGCTGCGTCTTTCCTTTCGGCTTCAAGTGGGGCCTCCTAACCCAGTTTGAAGGCAAGATGGATGCTATTCTCTACGGGCACACCCACACCGCCCGCAACACCATCGAAGAAGAAATCCTGTTCTTCAACCCGGGCAGCATTTGTGGCCGCTTCCCCGCCATGCACAGGACTTATGGTATTTTGACAGTCGGCGAAGAGATTACGGGCGAGATCGTCACTGTCGCCACCAAGAAGTATTACTACCTGCATAAATATATCAACCTCGCCAGCCGTGCTATATCCTACTGCTGCGGTTTAAACAGCAGGCAGGACAGCTACATCTAACTCAGGCCGACATCACCTTCGTAACAGCATTGCCCGTATAATAGTTCTTGGATATTCTTTCTATTGTTATGCAGGGTCCAAAGCGTACCGGTACCGCTCACCTTCCGCTGCACGGCGGCAAGGCGCCGGCCTGGTTGTTCTCACGCATGACCAGGCTGGCCCGGGAGATTACCATTGCCATTGTTTCCGACTTTGGCCCGCAGGAGATGCTTAACCGGCTCTCAGACCCTTACTGGTTCCAGGCGCTGGGCTGCGTGCTCGGTTTCGACTGGCACTCCAGCGGTGTCACCACCACGGTCTGCGGTGCGATTAAGGAAGGTATCAGGGGCATGGAAAAAGACCTCGGCCTGTTTATCGCCGGCGGCAAGGGCGGTACATCCAGGAAAACACCCTCTGAAATCGAAAACGCGGGACATCTTATTACAGCAGATCCGGCGAAGCTTATCTATGCCAGCCGCATATCGGCTAAAGTAGATAACAACGCGGTACAGGACGGCTATCAGCTCTACCATCACGTGTTTTGCTTCACTAAAGAAGGTTCCTGGGCGGTGATCCAGCAGGGAATGAACGAGGAAAACCGTTATGCCCGCCGCTATCACTGGCTGGGAGACAGGGTCACCGACTTTGTCTGTGAACCGCATTCGGCCGTTTGCGCTGAGGCCTCCGCCAGCACGCTCAACCTTGTGGCACAGGAGAGCACAGGCGCCAGGGACGCCATTGCTGGCATCAGCCGCGATGAGAAGCCGGAAAAGATAGTCGAGCAGTTAAAAAGACTTCAGGAACTGGAGCTGCCTCGCAGGCACGAAATCATCGTGCAGGACATCCATCCCGACCGGCTTTACAGCATCTTCGTCCATGCCTATGAGCGCCAGCCGGAGGATTTCGTCACTTTGCTTGGAATGGAGGGAGTAGGAGGCAAGACACTACAGGCATTGAGCCTGATCTCCGAGATAATTTATGGTGTTCGGGCCAGCTTCCGTGATCCTGCCCGCTTCAGCTTCGCCCATGGCGGCAAGGACGGTTTTCCTTACCCGGTTGACCGTAAGACCTACGACATAAGTATTGAAATACTGCATAATGCGGTAGAAAGGGCGAAAGTAGAGGACAGGGAAAAAATAGCCTCCATCAGGCGCCTTAAGTTGCATTTCTAGAGGAGGGAAAGTATCGACCCACGGTATCCTGTACTTCTGCCAGCCATGCTGAACGCTCCTCCGCAGTGCTGGTGACAACCACACCAAACGTACGGCGGTAAAAATGCTGTACACCGCATAAACCGAAGATACAGTTTTTCCAGATGATCTCAAGCGGGTCGCCGAAGGTAAGCATTTCTCTCTCGTGCTGTGTATTAGATGTATTAAACACCAACGCGTAATCAGCTTTAAGCAGCCCAACCGGTATACCTTCACCTCCATCGCCCTCTTTGAACTTGTAAGCGATCCCAGGCCGGACAATACGGTCGACATAGCCCTTAAGTATGGCGGGCGGTTGCCCCCACCAGTTAGGATGCACGATAATTATCCCTTCTGCACAGGCCAGTTCCCCACAATACTTCTTAATAACCGGAGAAATGACCGCCTCTTCCGTCACCTCGACGGCGGGCAGAATAGCATCGAAATTTTCTTTATAAAGATCATGGAAAGTGACGTCATGCTTATTTATCCGCAAAGTATCTACCGCTGCATTTGCGATGGCATGATTAAAGCTGGATGGATTCGGATGTGCCAGGATAACAAGCACTTTCACAGGCAAGATTGTATTCGCGGTGTATATGGCTGTCAACTGATATAATGTTATCATTAATTCATACCTGTCCATGGAGGCCATCATGATTCGCAGCTTCAAAGGTAAAACCCCCAAAATACACCCCACGGCCTTTATCAGTGAAACAGCCTATATCGTAGGCGATGTCGAGATAGGCGAGTATGCCAGTGTCTGGCCGGGGGCAATCATCAGGGGAGACTTCGGTAAAATCACTATCGGTAAGAACACCGCCATCGAGGACAATTGCGTTGTGCATTCCTGGGACCTGGTGATCGGCGATAATGTGCTTGTAGGCCACGGTGCTGTTATCCACTGCAAATCGATCGGCAACGGATCTATGATCGGTATCAACGCTGTCGTACTGCAGAATGTAGAAATCGGGGAGAAATGTTTCATCGCAGCCGGCGCACTCATCACCCCCAA
>CAZABI010000034.1:0-7493 GCA_964483235.1 uncultured Dehalococcoidales bacterium
TGTTTGGAAGGCCATCTCAATCTGCGATGGTGTGAGTGGTGGATGGGAGTGGCCCTGCATGCGGCAGTCAACGACGTCCCATTCAGCCGGGAAATCCAGCTTTAGTGAGCCGGCGCCGTGCCAGATGCGATGGGGCAGCCTTACCTCTTTACCCTTCATAGCGGAGCTTATTACTTCCCTGCGTTGGAGAACAGCTTGTAGGCGGTATCCACTGGAGGTAGGTGGGGGTCGACGGCCTTTTCGGCATCGATAAGCTGGCTGTAGATGGGGTCGGACTGCCAGCCGTCGATATGCAGGTCATGCTTGATGGCGGCCTTGTACCTGTCCCAGTTAGCGCTGAAATAGAGAAAGATCTGCTGTGCCGCACGCGAGCCTTCACCGTGGATGTGGTCGATCTGGTAATAGTTATGCGTCATGTCCTTTAGCATACGGATGACCTTGATCCTGTCGGCGGTGGGTACGCCGGCCCTGGCGCCGAGATACTTATCAATATAGCCATGGATCTCAGGATTATTCCAATCGCGATAGGTGGGAATGGTGGTAGCGATGCCTCCGCAGATGTCCTGGGCTATCTGGCACATCTGGTGGAAGCTGTCGGCAAAGATGAACTTGGCCGAGTTGGTCAGCATGAGGTCGGGCACCATCATACCCGAGGCCTCGTCCTTCGTGCCCTTGATGCAGGACATCTCGCCCAGGCTAGCTACTGTGTTGGTGATCATAGCCATCCAGGCCAGCTTGTTGCGGATGTGCTCGTATTTCTCCAGTCCGTTGTACTCGGCGATTAACCTCACTGCGCCGGTAAGTTTCTCAAGCTCGCCTACCATCTTGCATGTGCCGAACAGGCGATGAAAGCTGGCGAAACCGTAGGTGATATCACGTGAGAACTGCCATTCGCCGCACATGAAGACGCGTTCCCAGGGGATAAATACATCGTCGAAAACGATCAGGCACTCGGTGGGCTGCAGCCAGTAGGCATGAGGATAATCCCAGGCTGCCTCTTCCCCATAGGTGCGGGTCACAGGCTCAACAGCCAGCAGTTTAACTCCCTTAGTACCCAGCGGGACAGCAAAGGACAGGGCATAGTCTTTATCGTCCTCACCGTGCGTGCGGCAGGGTAACACGATGGCCTCGTTGGCGCAGGGGGTGGCCGAGATATGTATTTTGGCTCCGCGGACGATGATACCGTCCTTCCGGCGGTCGACCACGCGGACGTAGAAGTCCTTGTGCTGTACCTGCTTGGAGGGATGCAGGCTGCGGTCGCCTTTAACATCGGTCATGGCGCCGGTGATGCCGACATCGCCCTTCTGCAGGAACTTACGGTAATTTTCCACACGCTCGACGTAGTTGGTGCCGAGGGCTTTATCCATCTTGTTGGCGGCCAGTGTACAGGCGGCCAGTGCGTCCACGCCCATGCAGTGCACCAGGAAGCCGCCGCCGGAGCGAATGCCTGTGATGAAACACTCACGTCTTCTCAGAAGTTCTTCCGACGTCCGTGGAGGCGTCAGCAGGAAATTAACATCCTCGCCCTCGGCGTTTTTAGTTACATAGAGATCATGGAACTTAGGGTCATGTGGAATAGCATAATCCAGCGCAGCCGCACGGATAATGGTCCTGAGCATGGGATGCGTCCTGACGTCCGGCACCCTTTCACCCAGGCAATAAACCACCCTTCCGTCATCAAGGCTGTCAAGATACTGTTTAACCGTCCTAATCATGAAATCCCCTCCTCATGCTTGGATGTAAAATATTAATCTTCCGTCAGCAAGGCTGTCAAAGTAGGAAGATTATTTAGTGGAGCAACCTGATAAAATATTGACGGAATGCGCGATTTGAATACCAGCATCTTTCTCACGGATGAGGAGTTCGGTCAGCTCTTCGGGACGCAAATAATGCAGATCGTGGGCGTTTTAAACCGGACGGCAAAACAGGTGTGCCCGCCCTGCAATGGCTATTGCTGCGGGAACATCAAGTGCCTGTTTTTCTCGAAAAAATTCAGCGCCTGTCCTATTTTCGATATAAGGCCGCGCGAGTGCCGCTACCACTTCTGCAACGATGTATTTGTCAAAGCTCCCCTGACCAGGGAAGAGAAAGAGTTGATGGTCGGGCCGGTGGAGGAACTGATCTGCGGCGACCGCGGGGAAATCGCCAGACTTTTTTTTCTTTTCCCCGAGTTTCCGTTGGATGAGAAGGGCCTGACTGAACTGGGTATCCGGGAGGAAGTAGACAAGATCAGGAAGGCCTTTGAGGAAGGTTCGATCAGGGAAGGCCGGGCGTTTGGACTTCTGCGTAAATTATGTGCGCAGGTCATTATCCAGGAAGGAGGAAAGGAATGAAGAAACTCTTATCGAATTCAAGGAATTCATCATGCGCGGCAATGTGCTGGACATGGCCATCGGTATTATCATCGGCGTTGCCTTCGGCAAGATCGTAACGTCGCTGGTTAACGACGTTATCATGCCGCCCATCGGACTGCTGCTGGGTAAAGTGAATTTCAAGGACCTCTATATAAATATCTCAGGTACAGATTATGCCTCATTGGAAGTGGCCAAAACTGCGGGCGCGCCAACGATCAACTATGGCGCCTTCCTGAATACAGTGCTCGACTTCATTATCGTGGCTTTCGTGATATTTCTAATCGTGCACCTGGTGAGCCAGGTCAAAGTGAAAACACTGAAACCTGCTGAGCCGGAAAAACCAGTGACCAAAGAATGTCCCTATTGTGTATCTGCAGTTCCGGTTAAGGCGGTGAAATGCCCGGCCTGCACTTCGGATTTGAAGTGAGACTGGTTATTTTTTCACGAGGAGCATATCCAGGATTAATTGCTTGATACGCTTGGTATAATCGCGATAAAAGAACGCGCTGTTATCCACTACGTACATCTGCTCAAGGCCGAGTGTGGCTGCTACGCAGAAAGAGGATATGAAATGCATGTCTATTTCTTTGAAGACACCCTGCTTCATGCCGTCATCAAGTATCTGCATCCAGATATCCGTGTAGCCCCGGTAGAGCTTGCCCAGTATGCGCCGCATGCGCTCATTCTGCTTAATCTGGGTGAGGAAATCAAATATAACAAATAGATATTCACGGTCGCTTTCCACCAGGTTAAAAGCGGTATCGATGAGGGCCTCGAGCTTCCTTTTCGGGTCATCTTCGTTTGCTATGGCCTTTTCCGTGGTGGAGCGGATCACCTGCTGCATTTCACGCAGCAGCGTTACCAGCATATTTTCCTTGTTTTTAAAATAGTGATGAATAAGCCCGGAGGATACGCCGGCGCGTTTGGCGATATCCATCATGGTGAAATTGTAGTAGCCTTTCTCGGCGATGATCTCATAGGCTGCCCGGGTGATCTGTCGCTTGCGCAGGCTGGCAATCTGCTTGCCCCGCTGGGCCCTGTTCATTCTCACACCCTTGATCAGTGAACTACCGATACTGGTAGCCCTCTTTTTTTTCGGCATTAGTGTACCTCTATAACATTCTTATATGTAGGGTTCATAAATAAGTCATTTAATTGTACAGTCAATCAATGCAAATGTCCATAACAAATACCTGAAAATCAGATATAAATGGAAAGGAATTGACGATTAATTCACATTGCTTCTTGACAGCCAGACCGCAGCTATGTAAACTAAACGACGCGTCAATTTTTTTTGACGGGTATGATTCTCCTGCGGGTGAAGTGCATTGCTGATATCTGAAAAACATAAGGCTGCTTACATCCTGATCGACCACGAAAAGTGCAAGGCCTGCCACATCTGCGTTTCGGTCTGTCCCCGGGAAATCATAGGTATCTCCCAAAGAATCAACAAAGCCGGCTATATTTACGCTGCAGTCATCGCGGAGAAAGCACAGGAGTGCACCGGGTGTAAATCATGCGCCATTATGTGTCCGGATGTTGCCATCTCCGTTTACCGCAGCCGCGTCCAGGAAGGTGATACCATATCCTGACGCTCGGCATTCTTGAGGAGCCGTTTGATGCCTGAAAAAACCCTCATGGGGGGTAATATTGCCATAGCGGAAGGCGCCATCATCGCCGGGTGCTATGGCTATTTCGGATACCCCATCACTCCCCAGAATGATCTGCTTGAGCATATGTCGCGCCGCATGCCCGAGGAAGGCCGTGTCTTCCTGCAGACCGAGAGCGAGCTGGCAGCCATCAACATGGTTTATGGCGCAGCAGCGGCCGGGTTCCGTGCCATGACCTCGACCTCCAGCCCGGGATTCAGTCTCCAGCAGGAAGGGATCTCGTATATGGCAGGTTCCGAAATACCGGCTGTTATCGTAAATGTCATGCGAGCGGGGCCGGGACTGGGCAACATCGGCGGCGCCCAGGGTGATTATGCGCAGTCCACCCGCGGTGGCGGACACGGCGACTATAAAGTCATTAATCTCGCGCCGGCCTCGGTACAGGAAATGATGGACCTGACCATCCTTGCCTTTGAACTTGCAGACAAATATCGCAATCCCGTGATCATTCTGGCCGACGGTTTCCTGGGTCAGGCCATGGAATCGGTGACTATGCGGGAAAAGGTCGCCAGGCTACCCGAAAAAAAATGGGCCATCACCGGGGCCAAGGGCAGGCCGAAGAACATCATCAACTCCTTTGAGATGAACCCGGCGGACCACCCCGGCAGGATCAAACAACTGCTGCACAAATTCAACAGGATGGAGTTGAACGAGGTACGTTATGAAGGCCTGCAGCTTGAGGACGCCGACATTATTGTAGTTGCCTACGGGAGCGCAGCACGTTCGGCCATGAGCGCTGTACGCCAGGCCCGTGAGCACCACATGCCAGCGGGTTTATTGCGGCCGATAACTCTGTTTCCCTTCCCGTACCAGGCCCTGGCGGACCTGGCCGAACGCAACTGCAAGTTCGTGGTGGCCGAGATGAGTGGTGGGCAGATGCTGGATGACGTCAGGATGGCCGTGGGCGGCCGCAATGAGATAAAGCTGGTCAACAGCTACGGCGGCGTACCCCTGACGGCCGATGCTATATTTGAGGCTATTGATACATTGATGTAAACGGATGGAAAGATGACTCAAGCGGCTTTTAACGATTTTGACACGGTATTATATGCCAGGCCTCAGTCCATGGAGGACAGGACCTCTCATTTCTGCCCCGGCTGCGGTCACGGTATCGTCCAGCGGCTGATCGCAGAGGTCATCGATGAACTTGATATACAGGAACGGGCTGTCTGCGTCGCCTCGATCGGCTGTACGGTCACAGCGTACCATTATTTCAAGGTCGACGGGCTGGAATCGGCGCATGGCCGCGCGCCGGCAGTGGCGACCGCCATCAAACGCTGCCGGCCCGAGTTGATACCCTTCACCATACAGGGCGATGGGGACCTGGCTTCCATCGGCACCACCGAGATTGTGCATGCCTGCGCCCGGGGCGAAAAGATAACTGTAATTTTCGTTAACAACGCTAACTACGGCATGACGGGTGGCCAGTTAGCGCCGACCACGTTACTGGGGATGTATACCACATCGACCCCTGGAGGTAGAAAACACGAGCATACAGGATTTCCTATTCGTGTGAGCGAGATGCTGGCGACACTGGACGGGCCGTCCTATATAGCGCGCGTATCCCTGCATAATCCTGCCAACGTCAGAAAGGCTAAAAGGGCCATTGACCTGGCCTTCCGGGCACAGCTCGCGGGGTTGGGACTCTCGTTTGTCGAAGTACTGTCCATGTGCCCGGTCAACTGGAAGGTGGATGCTGTCCAGGCGCTCAAATGGATGGAAGATAACATGCTGCCGCAGTACCCCCTGGGAGAATGCAAAATTATCCCGGAAGTGGCTGCGCTGAAGAAGGGGATCCGGGAATGAACACGGAGATAACCATTTCCGGTTTCGGCGGACAGGGTGTGCTGTTCATCGGCCGGTTGCTGGCTGAAGCTGGTATATTGGAAGGCAAAGAGGTTACCTGGCTGCCGTATTACGGCGCGGAAAAGCGCGGCGGCATGTGTTCCTGCTTTGTCAACATATCCGACGAAAAGGTCGGTTCCATCTTCATCACCAAACCCTACGTTTGCATAGTCATGAGCCCCGCTGCCATGGAGAGAATGGAGCCGGCGGTTAAAACCGGTGGCATACTCATCATCAATGAATCGCTGATCAAAACCAGGTCAGGCAGGCAGGATATCAAGTCCATTTATATACCAATGTATGATATGGCCGTAGCTATGGGTGATGAAGCGGTAGGCAACCTGATAGCGCTGGGCGCGCTGATTGCTAACGTGCCTATAGTCAAGACCGCCAGCATAGTCAAGGTCATCAACAACATGATGCTGAAAAACAAGCGGCAGCTCGAGCTGAACAAGGCAGCCCTGATGAAGGGCTGTGAGTTCGGATGAACTTATTTTTTCCTGGCATTCACTGACGGCATTCCTTTTACCTGCATAGCAACATGCCTGTTATTACATCCGGTTCCCGTGCGTTTAACTGGATAACCTTATCAGTTTGATAATAACGGGTTTAAACGCCGGGATATCACCTGCCCGGCCTCTGAAATCATCCGGTCGACCATCTGCTTGATAGTCGGTATATCGTTGATAAGCCCGATAGCCTGGCCGGCGCTCATTACGCCTTCGTTGATATTGCCGCTTTCCATCATGGCCAGTCCCCTTTTACCTTTAATCAACGGCGCGAGTTCCTCGATCGCAGCGCCCTTCTTCTCTAACTCAGCGGCCTTTTCGCTGACAGAATTTCTCACGACCCTGGACGAATTGCTGAATGATCTTAAGAGTATCATCGTATCGCGTTCCGTAGCCTGGCGTAACCAGTTTTTAACGTTGCGGTGCATGGGAGCTTCTTCCGTCATCATGAACCTTGTGCCCATGTTGATGCCTGCGGCGCCCAGCGCAAGGGCAGCCACCAGTCCCCTGCCGTCGGCGAATCCGCCTGAGCCGATAACCGGTATTTTCAAGTTATTGGCCACTATCGGCAAAATCACCAGCGAAGTAACGTCATCTTCCCCGGGGTGCCCGGCGCATTCGTAGCCATCAATGCTGATGATGTCACAACCCAGTTCCTGGGCCTTCACGGCGTGTCTTAAAGATGTGCATTTATGTATGATGGTAATGCCTGCCGCCTTTAATTTCCCGGTGAATTCTTCAGGGTTTCTGGCTGCCGTTTCAACTGTTTTAATGCCTTCCCCGATTATGACATCGATATACGAGTCGTAATTTATCGGCCTCAGTGTTGGCAGCAGGGTGATGTTGACAGCAAAGGGATTGGAGGTGAACTGCCTCACCTTATTAATGTTGACACTTAATTCTTCAGGTGATGCTGCGGATAAAGCTGTCAATGTTCCCAGGCAACCGGCGTTGGAGACGGCCGCCACGAATTCGGGTGTGGAAATCCACATCATGCCGCCCTGCATAATCGGGTATTTCACACCTGTCAATTCAGTAAACCGGGTTTTGAACATGCAAATTATCTCCTTTGTAAAATGTTTGAGTTTAGACTGGAAATGAAGAATCTGTTTTAT
>CAZABI010000035.1:0-7414 GCA_964483235.1 uncultured Dehalococcoidales bacterium
CGTGAGGTATAATCCGGCTATGCAATGCGGCGATATCATGCACATCGCCTCCCCCATTGCGCAATCGTATGGCAGCCGGCTGCTCGGAGGATGGGTGCAGTACCGCACCCTGATAAATAAGCTTTACATGTGCGGTGCAAGCACGCATCCGGGTGGTGGTGTCACGGGAGGTGGCAGGGCAGCTGCGCTGCTGATTATGGAAGACCTAGGAATAGATTATAAGAAGGTGATCGGTAAATGAGTGAGCAATCCAAGCTGAAAACACTGAAGATATTTACACAGGACGGCAACGAGGTACTCAAGGTGTATTCAATTACACGTCAGAAGGAAAATATTATCATGGACTGCAAGGTGCTTGATGCCATGAGAATGGATGTCGTGATTACACCGGATGAGGTGTTCAGCAACTTCGGTATGCTGTTAAAAGCCATTGTACCTTATGCTTTGATGCTGCCCTGGTTTGGCTTGAAGAGGCTGTTCGGATCGAAACCTGCCCAGCCGGCACAATAAAGGAGAATCCATGAAAACCCGTATAACAGAATTACTTGGAATCAGATACCCAATCATACAGGCCGGAATGAGCTATGTATCTTATATTCAACTGGCTGCCGCAGTATCCAATGCGGGCGGATTGGGGATAATGACGGCCAGCGAACAGACACCGGAGGAGCTGAAAACAAACATCAGAAAGCTGAAAGAGCTAACTAAAAATCCGTTCGGTGTAAATCTCGTACCGTATGTGCCGCGGTACAGGGAACTGGTACAGATTATCCTTGACGAGCAGGTGCCGGTATTCAGCCACGGCCTTGGGAATCCCTTTAAACTATTGAATATACAGAAACCGCCCGGTATGATCTTCATGCCAACCGCCGGCAATGTGAAGCAGGCACAAAGGATGGAGAAGGAAGGCGCCGATGCCATTATCATTCATGGATTTGAAGGTGGCGGACACGTCGGGTACGTAGCCACCACTATATTGCTGCCGCAAGCAGCGGCCTGTTTAAAGGTGCCGATCGTGGCGTCGGGTGGTTTTTGCGATGGCCGTGGCCTGATTGCAGCTCTGGCCATGGGCGCCGAAGGCATCGCTATGGGAAGCAGGTTTGCCATAACGCAGGAGTGCCCTATCCATGCCAATGTTAAGGCGGCGGCTTTAAAAGCCAGGGCTGAAGATACTGTAGTCTCCACCAACTATGATGGATTGCGGTTGCGCAGCATACCCGGGAAAAAGATAGCGCATTACCCCGGTTGGTGGGTACGGCCGTGGGATGTTATACCCAGCATGCTCGCCATGAAAGGGTCTTTTAAGACGTCTTTCAGTGACCTCATCCGCATTCTTAAAGAGCTGAAGAAATATAATACACCGTTAATACAATTTATGGTTGGTATAGAGAAAGTCAGGTCTGCACTCGCCGATGGCAAGGTGCAGGACGGCGTCATACCGGCCGGGCAGGTAATGGGACGGTTCACGGACATACCTTCCTGCCAGGAACTGATCGATCGTATTATGAAAGAAGCCGATGATACACTTGACCTGATGTACAAGATCGAGAGGTAGCTTTTTCAGCCGCGTTGCGGACTGTGCTGTACGATAACATAATTAATCGGCAGATAATATCGGAGGTACAAGGATTGCTTGAGGAATTTAGCCTCGCAGGGAAGATTGCCCTTATTACCGGCGCCGGCCGTGGCCTTGGCAGGGCAATAGCTTCCGTTTTCGCCGAGGCAGGAGCAGATATCGTTGCAACCAGCAGGACGATTAAGGAGCTGGAAGTTACAGCCCTCGAAGTAGAAAAGCACGGACGCAAATGCCTGGTGGCGCCTGCCGATGTGATGGATGCCGGACAGATCAGGGTGCTGGCCGAAAAGGCAATCTCAACATTCGGAAAGGTGGATATACTGGTTAATAACGCCGGTGTCGGTTTTACCAAGCCTATGATCGTTACACCGGGACTCGAAAAGCTGCATATTGCGCAAATTGTTCAGGATTACACAGTGCCAGCCACTGACCGGCAATGGGACATCGTGTGGGATACCAATGTTAAAAGCGTGATGTCTCTGGTAAATGAGATAGTGCCGTTGATGATCAAAGGTGGTGGAGGGAAAATCATTAATCTCTCCTCGGTGGGTGCGAAAAGATACACTGGCTCTCAGGGCATTTATCCGGCGGCCAAGGCAGCAGTTGAGGCAATCACCCGGGGTATGGCAATCGAACTGGCGCGCTTTAATATCAATGTAAACGCCATAGGTCCCGGTGTGTTTTTGACTGATATGACCGGCCATATTACAGCGGATGAAACGGTAGGCGGACACTTTCTCAAGTCGGTTCCGCTAAGGCGCTACGGTAATCCGCGTGAAGTGGGATTGCTGGCGCTCTATCTGGCCTCACCGGCGTCTGATTACATGACCGGCCAAGTTATTTATATCGATGGGGGCTATGCCATTTAGCAAATACTGGCTGTATCATCTGAGGCCGGTAATTGCGCTTACCGTCAGTCCATTTTCCGTTTCTTGGCAATGAAATCGGCAGCCCATTTATCCCATGGTCCCTGGTGCACTGATGCCGTTGCATACCATTGCTCCAGTTCAAGTCCATCCCTGAGAGGAAGGTCCTGCGCCTTGGTCATAGCCATCTTGGTTAATTTAATTCCGCTGGGGGGATAGGAGATGAACTTCTGTGCAAGGGCTTCAACCTCCGGCATAAGCTGATCAAGTGGCACCACTTTATTGACCAAACCCAATCTCCAGGCCTCCTGCGCTGATATAGGGTCTGCCAGTAAAATAAGCTCAGTCGCCCGGCGTCTTCCCAGTACTCGCGGAGCTATCTGTGTTGAGGCAGCCATGGGACAGAAGCCTGCCAGCATATCACCCTGCGCATAGGTAGCAATATCAGCGGATATAACAAAATCCATGGCATACAGGTATTCAGGTATGCGGCAGAGACCGTTAACCGCTCCAATATAGACCTTGCCGGATTTCAGCATGGTTACGCATGTCTCCTGGCAGGGTATCCTGTATTCTTTGAGGAGCAGATCCAGCGTTCTGCCTTCGTCCATCGCCAGCATCCCCCATTCGCCGCTTAAGTATTCTTTTGATTTGGGCTGTCCTTTCCAGCCTTCAATATCATCGCCGGCCGAAAATGCCCTTCCCTTACCGGTGATGATGACAACCCTGAGGTTGTCATCCTTCTCACACTCGTTAACGAGATCATCCAGCAATCTGTAATCCGCCGGACGAATGGCATTTAATTTTTCCGGGCGATTGAAGGTGATGTAACCCATCTTGTCCCGTTTCTCCAGCAGAATGGCCTGATCACTACTTATCAAAACACGCCTCCTAATGAGATATTTCTAGTTAGTCTGGCTTCAAACTTACTCAGGCAGCCTCGGTCTTTTTTCGTTCGTAACCGCGAATTTCTCGGCGCAGCATCTTACCTACCTTGGACTTAGGCAAGGAATCTCTGAATTCAATATATTCTGGGACCTTGTAAGTAGCCAGTCTCTCCCTGCACCATACTATTAGCTCCTGTGCGGTCACGCCTTTCACATCTTCTCTTAACACGGCAAAGGCCTTGATCCTTTCTCCTACCTTCGGATCGGGCACCCCGATGGCACAGGCTGCAATTACTGCATGATGTTCCTGCAGAACCCTTTCGATCTCAGCGGCAGCAATCCTGTAGCCCTTGTGTTTGATCATGTCTGCCTCACGGTCCTCGAAGAAAACGTATTTACCGTCCTGCCGCCGTACAATGTCCTTGGTCCTGTACCATATCTTGCCGTCAATCTCGACAAAGCTGGACTCCGTATCTTCAGGGCTGTTCCAGTAACGCTTGGGTCCGTATTCGGAATATATCAGTGCTTCACCCGCCTGTCCATCCGGCACAGGGTCAATAGTACCCGGAACTACGACTTTCATGGATATGTAATCCATCAATCTGCCTGCGCAGCCCTCGGGCTGGGTTTCACCTGCAAATGAGTTTGATACCGATCCGCATGCTTCGGTTATACCGTATCCTTCATAGAGCCGCTGATGGTATTTATCAAACCATCTTTTATGCAGATCCTGCGAAACAGAATCCCCGCCTACCAGGCAATACTTCAGTGAGCTCAGGTTATACTGATCCACCCGGTCATGTTCCAGTATCATCCTGTAGAACGCCGGCACAGCGCCAAGGGATACCACTTTATATCGTTGAATCCAGTCCATTAAACCGTCCATATTGACGCGGGGAGGTAGTATCATGGTGTCTCCTCCGGCACATATAGCTCCCACGACGCCTGAACCGATTCCCAGCATGTGGTATAGAGGTGCGGATTGCAGCACCACGTCGCCGCTGGCTGGTAAAACAGGTTCCTTGACCTTTCGCCATTCAATGCCTGACTGCCAGAAGGCGGCATGAGAAAGCGGCACGCCTTTGGGAAATCCTGTGGTGCCACCTGTATATAAAATTACACAGGGGTCATATATATCCATCAATTTATTCGAAACAGCACGGTCCGCACCCTGCTTGAGCACCTGCTTAAAAGCCAGCACGTTTTCCGCTTTGAGCGTGTTTCCGCGCGGGACCTTGTCAAAAGCCCTGCCTAAAAACTGCTTCCAGACAGGCAGCATCTCTGAGGTGCTGGTGACTATTACCTTCTGCAGCTTGGTTTCCGGCATTGCTTTTAAAACGTATCCCAGGTTAGTATCCGCACACAGGATCATTTTGGCATCGCAGTTGTTGCAGATGAACTGCACGTCGGGAGGAGTATATATAGGAGTAATCGGTACAGCTATGGCGCCTGCCCTCTCGATACCCAGGAATGCCATCAGCCACTGCGGTGAATTGGGCGCATAAATGATGACCCTGTCACCCTGTTCGATCCCGAGTTTACACAGTCCTGCCGCGAATTGCTCAGCGTATGCTTTTAATCTGGCAAATGAATAAGGGGTGCCCAGATAAATTATCGCCGGTTTATCCGGCCACCTCTTCACGTTCTCACTGAAGAGTGCCCATAAATTCTTTGGCTCCATGTGTGCCTCCATATCAATGTTCGTCGGCGGAACTCAAGTATGGCCCGTATGACGGTAATGCCCATAAGTGTGCATTAATCAAAATCACAGGCATTTAACTGAGATTATTACATGCCGAAATAGGCCGCTTTCACTTCAGGGTTTTCTGATAGTTCCCTGCCGGTACCCGTAGTTATCATGATGCCGTTTTCAATGACATAGCCACGATCAATTATCGGCAGTAATGGCCTTGCGAATTGCTCGGTAACGAGCACGGTGACACCCACATCACGGGTTCGTTTAATAGCGTTTACCAGTTCCACCTGTAAAATAGGGCTGAGGCCCAGTAAGGGTTCGTCCAGAAGCATCAGGCGGGGTTTTGCCATCAGTGCCATGCCCATGCAAAGTGCCTGCTGCTCGCCACCGCTCATCAGGCCGGCCTTCCTTTTTTCAATTTCTTTGAGGTGTGGAAAGATAGCATAGACTCGCTCGAAATCTTCTCTGGTGGTCTTTTTCTGAGTATAGGTAGCCACTTCCAGGTTTTCACGTACGTTAAAGTCCTTGAATATGGGGTGCCTTTCACGTGTCAACACGATTCCACGCTTGACTCTCTGCGTGGCTATCTCCGACGTCACATCAGTTCCTTCGAATTCAATCTTACCGTAAACACCGACACGGACCCCGCCGCTGCGATCTTCTATCTCTTTGATCCTGTAGATAAGCCCGGATAACGCATACATCATCGTGCTTTTACCGGCTGAGTTGGATCCGAGCACGCCTACTATCTCGCCTTGATTCACGTGCAGGCTAATGTTATTGACCGCCAGCGCGTTTTCGTAATAGACCATCAAATCCTTTACTTCCAGCATGCTTCCCATTATTTCTCCACCTCCACGCTGGCGCCGAGGTAAGCAGTTATCGCTTCTTTGGAGCTGATGACATCGGCTGGTTTGCCCTCCATGATCTTGCGTCCGTAGTTCAACAGCAGCAAGCGGTTAGAGACCCGCACCAGTTCTTTTACCCTGTGTTCGACCATAATGATGGTTATACCCTTATCCCTTATTTTCTCGATGACAAACATGGTGCTGGCGACTTCCGACATGCTCATTCCGGCGAAAAGCTCGTCGAGCACCAGCAAATCCGGCTGCATGGCCAGGGCGCGCGCCAGCTCAAGGCGTTTAACATAACCGTGAGGTAAGATACCTGCCGGCTTATAGGGAATTGAAGTATCTCGCTCAAAGCCTACTTCCTCAAGGTAGTCCAGCGCGATATCATCACGTTCACCGTATTTCGATCCTGAGAGACGTAAGGCCCTGGGAGAACACAGTGGTATGATGACATTCTTGAAGGCGGGAAGATGGTAAAAGGGGCGCACCATCTGCAATGTCCGTGCTATTCCAAGTTCGGCGATCTTATACGGCGCTGAACCTGTTATGTTCTTTCCGCGGAAGAACACCTTGCCGGAGTTGGGTTTAAGAAAACCCGTGATCAAATTCAGCAGCGTCGTCTTTCCCGCACCGTTAGGCCCGATGATGCCGAGGAAGTCATGCTCGTATACATCGAAGCTGACCGAATCGACGGCCACCACGCCGCCGAAGTGCTTGGAAAGACCTTCAACACTAAGGATAGGTTTAGTGCTCAACTTATTTCCACCTTCCTTTCGTATTGTTGATACCTTCGCGCAATGAACGGGAAAATTCCCTCACGGATGGTAAGCACGAAGATGACCATTACTAAACTGTATATTGCAATCCTGAATGATCCCATGAAACGCAGATACTCGTTCAGGAAAGTGAGGATGCTCGATCCCAGCACTGCACCTGCAAAACTACCGCCACCCCCGATAACGACACTTGCCACCGGCATGATGGAATAGTCCGCTGCAAAAGAAGAAAGGCCGGCATACATCAGGTGGTGTGTCAGCAGCGTGCCCGCCAAGGCGGTGATGGAGCTCGATATGAACAGAACCTGGATTTTTCGCCAGGTCACATTAATACCGGATGCAAGCACCGCTATATCGTCCTGCCCTATGGCCCTCGCAACCAGTCCCCAATCGGAATCCATCAGGCGTCGGAATCCAAACAGGCAGATTAACAGCGTCCCCATGGATAAGTATGCTTCCAACCAGAAATTGGAGAAGCCATCTACACTTGTGCCGGTGGTGCCATACAAAAAGTTGGTGGCTATGATCACCCTGACCAGAAGCAGCGGAAGGGCCAGTGTTATCATGGCAAAATATATGCCCCTCAGCTTGAGCGTTCCGGCCAGGATCAGAGTGCTTAGCAATCCGCCTGCTAAAGCGGCAATGGGTATAGTCAGCCATATCGGCCATCCGAAGAAGTGGTTTAAGGATGCTGTAATGTAGCTGCCGAACCCGATAAAGAGGCCGTGACCAAGTGAGAACATGCCTGCAATACGCAGCAGA
>CAZABI010000036.1:0-7355 GCA_964483235.1 uncultured Dehalococcoidales bacterium
AAGCCCGGTATGATACGATGGAACGTCAGCCCGTTATAAAAACCCTTGCGGGCTAAGGTGACAAAATGGTTTACCGTTACCGGGGCGTCCTGAGGGTATAGCTCCAGTGTCAGGTCCCCTTTAGCTGTCTTGATAACAGCAGTATATTTTTTATTGATATCTATTACCATAGGTACCGGTGAGTTATAGCTTCGGGGTTGTTGAGATGGCATTTTAAACACTCCTGTTAAAGTTAAGAAAAGTGCGGCAACCACTATAACAGCTACAGATGCTGCTATAATCAGTGTTGTCCTTTTCCTGTACCAGGGTACGTCCTGGGTTTTATTTCTACTTAGATTATTACGTTTCTTTTTCTTGTTTTTTGACATGTAACGAGTAGCTTCCTTTCTATATAATTATTCGGTCATTAAAAGACCGTCGTATAACCCAGGGCCAGTCTTACCACCATGTAGATAAGGAACGCGATACCGACAAAGAACAGTTCGATCACCAACATCCTCCATAATAGTCCCCAGGCCAGTCCCCAGGTGGGCTTGACTTCTACCTGTTTTACCTGCTCCGCCGATGATGCCGCAACGGGCGCCATCATCGGGGTCTGTGCGACCATTGGCGGCATTATTGGTGGCGACGAGGCCACCCCGGTTACGATAGGCACGTGAGAAACCGGCCGTTGAGGAGTCCCCAGGTGTGCTCCACAGGAAACGCAGAACTGCTGGTTCGCGGCATTCTGTGATCCGCAATTGGGGCATGTCACCATTTGCTGCATTTTCTCACCGCCTGCACTATATTTAACTGCATTATATAGCTAACTTTCCGCATATGGCAAGGTATCAAGATATTAATATGCTGTTTGTCACAGCTTCATCGCTCGTTGTGTCTTGTGATATAATCGCCTTATGAAGATAAGCGAGATCGGCGAGTTCGGCCTGATCGCCCGCATAGCCGGCCTGATCGATAGAAAAAGCGATAAGCGCCAACCCGCCTGGAAAAAGCTGCTGATCGGCGCAGGTGATGACTCCGCGGCCTGGGAGACAGGCTACGGGGTCGAGTTGGCCACCACCGATATCCTGGTTCAGGATGTGCATTTCAACCTGGAGTACACAGGCTGGCATGATCTAGGCTGGAAATCGCTGGCCGCCAACCTCAGCGATATAGCGGCCATGGGCGGAACACCGGCCTACGCGCTGATTTCACTGGCCCTGCCGGGCAGCGCCGAAGTCGAGCAGGTCATGGAGCTGTACGAGGGCATGCTGGAGCTGGCCAATAAATTCGGAGTTGCCATCAGCGGCGGAAACATCTCACTGGCAGATAAAATCATCATCAACATCACCGTGATAGGCAAAGCGCCGGGCACTAAATTGTTGACACGGTCGGCCGCCAGGGCGGGAGACGCTATAGCTATAACCGGTCACCCGGGGCTGTCGGCGGCAGGCTTAAAAGTACTGGCTGATAAGCTGCGCGTGGACACCGACGCCTTCAATATCTTCACGCGCGCTCATTTGCGGCCGGTCCCCCGCGTGCTGGAAGCCAATGTGCTGGTGCAGGCGGGCATTAAGGCCGCCATCGATACCAGCGACGGACTGGTGTCCGACCTGGTGCATATCTGCGAAGCCAGCCGTGTGAGCGCGACCGTGCTCGAACCTCTGCTTCCCCTGCATCCACTGCTGAACAAGTATTTCGGCGCAGAATGTATGAACCTGGCGCTCTCGGGCGGTGAGGATTACGAGCTTATCTTTACGGGAGAGCGCAGTACCATCGAGCGGTTGAAGGATAAGCTGGCCTGCCCGGTTGCCATCATCGGTGAAATCTCCGCAGGCAACCCGGGCATGGTTACAGTGCTGGATTTTAACAATAAGCCTTTCCAGGTCGACTACAAGGGCTGGGACCACTACCGGGCTGCGCGTTGATGTCCCTCATGGATGCCTTAAAGTTGATCACGTACAGCCCCGGCCAGACACAGCGGCTGGGTTCTTTCATCGGCCGGCTGGCTGCTGGAGGCGATATTTACCTGCTCACCGGTAACCTGGGCACAGGTAAGACCTGCCTGGTGCAGGGTATAGCCTTCGGGCTGGGGGTTAAGGAATATGCCTGCAGCCCTTCTTTTATGATAGCCCGCGAATATCACGGGCGTCTCACGCTTTACCATCTTGACCTTTACAGGCTGGACCATTTCGAGGAGATAGTCGACCTGGGTATCGACGAGTATTTCCGGGATGATTCGGTCTGTGCCATCGAATGGGCGGAGAAAGGCAGCAACACTCTCCCCCATGACAACCTCAACATCGGACTTAAGCATCTGCCCGGGGACGAACGGGAACTTACCTTCGAACCCAGAGGAATGCGCTACGTTGAGCTGGTCGGCCGGTTGAAAGAAATGCTGATCGCCGATCCTGGAGAAACATGGAACTTGCCATAGATACGTCAACAGATTGGGGAGGGATAGCCCTTTCTCAACAGGGACTACCTGTAGCGGAGTTGGCCTGGAAGCCGGGGCAGAACCACAGCGCTGAACTGCATCCCAATATCAGCCGGCTGCTTGAGATAAGCCGGGCCGATTTTAAGTCGCTTACGGTTGTATTCGTGGCCAGGGGGCCGGGCAGTTTCAATGGCCTGCGCGCAGGGATCAGCGCGGCCAAGGGCATTGCCTTCTCACTCAATCTCCCAATCGTAAGTGTATCAACGTTGGAGATCGAGGCCTACCCATTTGCCAGCGCTGGCCTTCCGATTTGCCCTGTTCACGACGCCGGACACGGTGAGATTGCCTGCGCCCTTTACCTTGCAGACGACGGATGGAACTGTCTCAAGGAGGAATATCTGACGACCATGGAGCAACTATGCTCAGGGATTAATTCCCGTACTTTATTCTGCGGTGAAATACCTGCCGGCGCCATTACCAGGATTCTTGAGTCCCTCGGTGAAAAAGCTGTCATACCCCGTTGGGCTCAGCGGTTGAGAAGACCGTCCTGCCTGGCCGAGCTCGGCTGGCAGCGACTGCAATCCGGCCAAGTTGATAACCTTGCCACCCTCCAACCCATCTACCTACGCCAGCCACCTATCACCCAGCGGAAAAAGAAATACTGACGGCATAACCAGGATTCAACGAAAAGAGACCGGCAGCATCACCAAAAGCGGCCCCACGTAGGAAATCAGCCAGTTGAGTATCTGGGACGAA
Source organism: uncultured Dehalococcoidales bacterium (assembly GCA_964483235.1). Classification (GTDB taxonomy): domain Bacteria; phylum Chloroflexota; class Dehalococcoidia; order GIF9; family UBA5629; genus CAZABI01. The sequence goes on from CAZABI010000036.1 coordinate 3,173, forward strand.
AGAAAAACCATATTAAGCCAGGTAAATACCGGGTAAATTTCAAACAGCCTCACCAGCACGATCAGGCCTATGGCTGAGTTGATTAAACCGAAAATTCCACCGAGTATGCTCCACAGGGCGCCTCCGCTCCAGCCTTTTTCAACCATGCCGCGTAGCGGCCAGAACAGCAGCCCCAGAACAATCATGATTAGCAGCAGTGTTACGGCAAACCCCAACAACCCGCGCCAGTTCGCATCCGGGATGCAGTTAAACCAAGACGTGACATAGCCCATGAAAAAGCCCGTGAGTGAAAGGGCTAGCAGCAATGCCACCAGGTTCAGTAATTCCTTGACAGCCCCTTCCCTGAGACCACCGATAAAACTGAAGATCAAAATCAAGGCGACAATGATGTCGATGATGATCCCTAAACCTGCGGGAATGTCCATAGTTTTAATCCTGACTGTGCTGTATTGCGCGTAATTCTATCCCATCACTCCGATTTAAACAATGTGCCTGACTTCTAACATGACAAAATTACCCGTTAGGGTCTAAAATTAGTACCCGCTTAATAAAACGTTTGAATGGAGCAGAAATGGAAAAGACACTCATACTTATAAAGCCGGATGCTGTACAGAGATGCCTTGCAGGAGAGATTATCACCAGACTGGAAAAACGAGGCCTTAAAATAGTAGCGATGAAAATGCTGCGCATGGACAGGGCACTGGCTGAGAAACATTATGCCGTGCACAGGGACAAGCCCTTCTTCAATGACCTGGTCAGTTTCATTACTTCAAGCCCTATCATCGCGGCTGTTCTTGAAGGAGAGAAAGCCGTGGAATCCGTGAGGCAGACTATGGGCTCCACCGACCCGAAAAAAGCCGCGCCCGGCACAATCAGGGCGGACTTAGGTCTGAGCATGCAGTTGAACATGATTCACGGATCCGATTCACCGGAGAACGCTGCCAAGGAAATCGATATCTTTTTTAAGTCCGAAGAGATATTGAGCTATACCCGGGACGTGGATAAGTGGATTACTGAATCCTGAGCAACTGGGTCGCTTTCTCATACACGCTTTCAAGCTTGTAATAATCGCGTAACTCCCGCGAGAAGACGTGAATTACCACCCCAAGGTAATCCAGCAGCACCCAGCCTGAACTCGAACTACCTTCGCTGTGATAGGGGATTATCGAGAGTTTCTTAAGAGAACGGGTGATTTCACCCATGATAGCATCTATCTGTCGATCGGTTTCGCCGCTGCAAATAACGATGTAATCTGCGAATGAACAGACCTGCCTGGTATCAAGTAAGACTACTTCCTCCGCCTGTTTATCGGAGGCCAATTCAACTGCCCGGCGGGCTATTTCAATAGGCTCCAGTTTTAACTCCTTTTATTTTTTCGTTTATCTGCCTAAAGTTCATTATAGCATACCGCGATCAAAGTCAATATCGGCTAAAAGCCCACATTATCTGCCGGGATAAAAGATACTATAAGGCCTGTTGATACGATTGTAATAAACTACAGCCCCATGCGCATAAGCTTCAAGGATTTTCATTTTGACATCTCGCAATTTTATGCCATAATTTATATAGACCAACCACATTTTTCGCCGATAATATTTTATTGGCTTTAGATAGTTTAAAATATTGAACGATGCTATTTCGGAGGTAATTAAAATGGCACAGGTAATTAAGGCAGACAAGGAATACACCCTGTTGACGCATTTGCTCCAGGTTGCCGATATTTTTGTTAAAATCAGGGAGAGGGAACTCCTTCCCCAGAACCTTTCAGCAACCTCGGCAGCCATCCTTTTCCTCATAGACGCCATGGGCAAAGATGTTACGCCGGCCAAGATTTCCCGCATGCTGCTGCGCGAACCCCATTCCATCTCCGGGATACTGATGCGCATGGAGAAGGGCGGCCTGCTTAAACGTACCAAGAACATGGAGCGCAAGAATCTCATCCGGGTCACATTAACTGCCAAGGGCGACCAGGCCCTAAAACAGGCTATGAAGAAAGAGGGTGTCAAACACGTACTTTCCAAGCTAACTGAAGAGCAGCGCAGGCAGCTTAAGAACTCGCTGACCATCCTCAAAGATGCCGGTATGAAAGAGCTCAACCTCAGTCCACGCGCTCTTCCCTGGCCTTAATATCTATCACGCGAAATTCAGGGCGCCGCGGCAGTATAATTATGAGCTTATTTCCGGGCGCCCCTCTCTCTTTCCAACATGTATAATACCAATTTAGATCCTATACGATGTTTACTTTTTCGTTTAACTACTATCTGTTATAATTAGGTCAGCATTTTTGACGAAGGACTTTTATGAAAGCTAAATGGTGGCAGGGAAGCCTGCTTTATTTATTGATTCTAGTCGCTCTGGTGGCGCTGGCTTTCAGCTTCTTACCCATTAATAAAGGCCCGAAAGAGGTCGACTTCTATACTTTCATCGACGATGCCAAGACCGGCCAGATAGACATCATCCAGCAGGACGGCACTACTATCATTGGGCTTAAAGGCGACAAGGCCATGATCAAGGCATCCTTTGTCGGCAGCACCAAGGAATTAATGGACAGTCTGAAAGATGCCGGGATTAGCCTGGGGGAAAGCGGCGTTAAATTTGATGTTAAAACCGGTGGTATTGATTGGACAAGTATCATGTTCAACTTCCTGCCGCTGCTGGTTTTCGGAGCGTTGCTATTCTTCCTCTTCCGCTCAGCCCGCGGCGCCAATACACAGGCTTTCAATTTCGGCAAGAGCCGCGCCAGGTTGGCCTCGGGAGATAAGCCCACCGTCACCTTTGCCGATGTCGCCGGCATCGATGAAGCCAAGGGAGAATTACAGGAAGTCGTGGAGTTCTTGAAATCACCGCAGAAATTCCTGGCGCTGGGCGCGCGCATACCGCGCGGCCTGATTCTGGTGGGACCGCCGGGATGCGGCAAAACACTGATTGCCAAGGCTACCGCCGGTGAAGCTGCGGTACCTTTCTTCGCTATCAGCGGCAGCGAGTTCGTGGAAATGTTCGTCGGCGTGGGCGCTTCACGTGTACGCGACCTGTTCGATAATGCCAAGCGCAACTCCCCGTGCATAGTCTTCGTTGATGAAATTGACGCCGTGGGCAGGCATCGCGGCGCGGGGTTGGGAGGCGGACACGACGAGCGCGAGCAGACACTGAACCAGATACTGGTCGAGATGGACGGCTTCGACAGCAATACCAACGTAATTGTGCTGGCGGCCACCAACCGCCCCGATATACTTGACCCCGCACTGCTGCGACCCGGTCGCTTCGACCGCCATATAGTAATTGACCAGCCCGATATCCACGGCCGCAAATCCATCTTGGAAGTTCACGCCAAGGGGAAACCGCTGGCCAATGATTCTGACCTGGAAATAATTGCACGGCAGACACCCGGCTTCAGCGGGGCCGACCTCTCTAACCTGATAAACGAGGCCGCCATCCTGGCCGCCCGCCGTAACCGCAAGGATATCAGCCAGAAGGAACTGGAAGATTCCATCGACCGCGTCATAGCCGGCCCCGAGAGGAAAGGCCGCGTCATTACCAAGAGGGAAAAGGAACTCATCGCCTACCATGAGACAGGTCACGCCCTGGCAGCCAAAATGTTGCCCAACGCTGATCCTATGCACAAGGTATCCATTGTCGCCCGCGGCATGATGGGTGGCTGGACCAGGTTCCTGCCCTCTGAAGAGCGCCACCTCGAAACCTTTGACAGGTTCAAGGACATGATGGTGATCAGCCTGGCTGGCCGGGCGGCTGAACAGGTGACCTTCGGCGAATTAACCACCGGCGCTCAGAATGACCTGGAAAAAACTACGCTTATCGCGCGCAAGATGATTATGGAGTTCGGCATGAGCGACACGCTGGGCCCGCGTACTTTTGGTAAGAAAGATGAATTGGTCTTCCTGGGCAAGGAGATTACCGAGCAGCGAAATTACAGTGAACGCTTCGCGCTGGAAATAGACCGCGAAGTTGAACTGCTGGTTAAAGAAGCATATACCCGGGCCTTCGAGATAATGTCGCAAAACAAGGAACGGCTGAAGTACATCGCGGAGCAGCTTATAGTCAAGGAAACCCTAGATGAGGCCGGTTTCGATAAGCTGATGAAGGATCCGCTGCCGGCGCCCACCCTGGAAGGCATGCCCGCCCCTTCTTAAAGGCCGCGTTAAAGCCTTAACGGTCCCTTTCAATC
>CAZABI010000037.1:0-7306 GCA_964483235.1 uncultured Dehalococcoidales bacterium
AAGCGTGTAGGGCTTACCTATAAAGCCGCAGAAGCCGAGTTCCCTGAATTGAGAAATCATTGTATCTTCACTGTATCCGCTGGATACTATAGTTCTGGCTCCCGGATCCATCTCCAGAATAATTTTCACTGCCTCTGTACCACCCATACCTCCTGGTACTGTAAGGTCCATCAAGACCACATCATAAGGTTTCCCTTTGTTCACGGCATCCCGGTAGAGTTCAATTGCCTGACTTCCGTCGCATGCAAAATCTAAATCCTTATACCCGATCTGGTGGAGCATATTACCGACGACTTTGCGGATTATCTCCATGTCATCCATAATCAAGATCCGTGCGGTAGGGTTACCTGAATCTAATTCATCGTGGTGAGCGGATTCAACCAATCCATCACACGCCGGAAGATAGATACTGAAGCTTGCGCCTTCACCTGGTTCAGAATCAACTGAAATTAAACCATCGTGGTTCTTGACAATGTAATAGGCCGTAGTCAGGCCAAGCCCGCTGCCCTTTTCCTTGGTTGTAAAATAAGGATCGAATACTTTGTGAATATTCTCCCTCGGTATTCCCTGGCCGTGGTCTATGACACGTATCCTTACATATTTGCCGTCTTTGAGCCCCATACCCTGCGGGTTCTTTAAGGTCAAGTTATCGCAGTGTATCCGGCAGATACCCCCGCAAGGCATGGCCTGCTTAGCGTTTAAGACAAGGTTATGTATCACCTGGCCGATTTGCCCTCCATCCGCCTGCACCGGCCAGAGGTCGTCCGGAATAGAAAACTCGCAGATAACATTACTGCCTCTCAGTGCGAACAAGGCTGTTTCTCCAACTAATGTTGCCAGATTGGTTGACTTCTTGACCGGCATACCGCCTTTTGAGAATACGAGCAGTTGGTTGGATAGATCTTTAGCCCTGACAACCGCATTTTCGGCTTCGCTCAGCCTTTCGTAACTCGCATCATCGGGACTTAGATCCAACCTTGCCAGCGTAATATTTCCCAGAATAGCTGTCAGGAAGTTGTTGAAATCGTGAGCAATACCTCCTGCCAGCACACCTATGGAGTCCAGTTTCTCGTTACGGAGCAGTTCGGCCTCCAATTTCCTGCGATCGGTGACATCCTCGATAAACAGTGCAAAGCCGATTAGCTGCTCATGCTCTTTAATGGAAACTGGAATCACTTCCAGGGTGATGACATCGCCCGAGGCGTTTTTCATATACCACGCGAACTTGTTCGTCTCCGGCTGACCGCCGGCCAATTGATTCAGGCTGGAGCGAACGGTGTCCGGGTCTAGCCCGATCAGTGGAAGGATTTCTAGCAGGTTTTGGCCGATTAAATCCTGCCTGGTAACAGAAAGGCGGCTGACAATTTGGTTATTTACATCCATGATAACGCCGTCTTTGCTGAGATATACGATGCCTTCTGCGGACCCGTCAAACAAGAGCCTGAATTTTTCTTCGCTTTCCTTAATTGCTTCCTTAGCACGCTCCATTTCACTGATCTGCTTTTTTAAAAGCTCGTTGGCTTTTACCATGCTGCTGGTTCGTTCGTTGACCAGCGATTCGAGAAAGCTACTGTATTTTTTTAAACGGTCCTCAGTTTGCTTGCGCCTGGTTATATTCCTGCTAACTGTCAGGACAAGCTGGACGTCCCCAAGCACAGCATAGCGCATACGCGTTTCTACAGGGATATATGTGCCATCTTTGCAGAGATGCTCGGATTCAAATAGGGCCTCTCCCTTTTCTATAAGCTGATGAAGGTTGGTATCCATGGTAGCTGCGTAATCGGGAGGATAAAGCTGGTATATATTGATTAATAATAGCTCTTCCTTGCTGTAACCGCGTGACTCGTGGGCTATTTTGTTAGCATATACGATGCGCCCCTCAATATCATGTATAAAGATAGAATCGCTGGCAGAGTCAAGCAGGTTGAATGCAAGTTGTATATAGTTTTCAACTTGGTCCGGGCTAATTTTACCTATATTCAGGTTGTGGGAAAGACGCCGAAGCGGGTATTGAGGATCTGCCTGTAAATGCTTCGTATTGAGGATATCTGTTGACTCTGTCACCTTTTCATCATTGTCCCGACTTCACATCAGAGGTAACACCACGACCGACAACCTTTTATAAACAGAATTTCAAAGACGATAAGTGTTAATGAAGCACATGTCCAACGAAGCTATTATAGCAGTTAAATTTCGATGTGTAAAAACTCGGGCAGGGACGATTTAACGATTCACCCGAAATAATACAGCTAGATTAATATTACTTTTTAAGCCAAGCTCTCGGTATATTGGATTAAATATTAGGTTTGAGATCTTGGAAATTGTCTAAAACAGCCTCATATTAGAAGCTAGCCTTCAGCGGCTATTGATGTTTTGAAACGTCCCTTCGGGATCGGTCCTTGAACCTGCAACCAGGTTATTCGCCTCTCCCACCGCTATCTCGTAGTTATCGCCAGCCAGTGCCGCTAACATTGCTGTGGATACCTCTGCTGGTGATATACCCCTGTAGGTCAATGATTCTTTGCCGGTAGTCCAGAATCCCAGCTCGGTATCAACCATGGGTGGAATCAACTCGAACACTTTCACCGGGGTTTTTCTGAGCTGGTGCCGGAGGGACAAGGAGAATGAGTGCACCGCCGCCTTAGTGGCGCAGTAGACCGGAAAGGCCGCCCTGGGTACAAAGCCGAGGCCGGAAGAAACATTAACGATGGCAGCTTCTTTTTTGTCCATAAGAAATGGAATAAAGAGCGCAGAGAGGTGAATGAGGGCTACCAGGTTGGTTTCGATCTCATCCCCGCCTTTGAGCAGGTCCTGCGTGCCTTTCCTGAGGTTGATGACCTTTTGAATCCCTGCGTTATTTATCAATATGTTAAGGTCGTTAAAATTGTCTGTGACCCAGTTGAACAACTCCAGGCGTTCTTTACGCTTAGATATATCACAAACCTTGGTATGAATCTGTGGAAGCCTGGTTTCAGCTTCCTTTAACTTAGCTACTCTCCGACCGCAAATGATAACCTTGTTACCGCTGTTCAGTAGAGTCTGAGCAATGGCAAAACCAATACCGGTAGCTCCACCGGTGATCAAGATTGTATTGCCCTCAGTTTTCATTTGTCACTCCTTTAGCTGATAACATGCCAATTATAATTTGTGCTTTTTATCCGGTTTTGCTGTTGAGTATGCCATTGAATGTGTAAAGCCCCGGTCTCAGGGTACTGCGTAGTATTTAATCATTTGAGAATATATTTAGTCTGAGCTTGTTTATTCATAAATTCTAACTCTGTCATTCAGTTTGAATACGGTCTCAAATGATCCTAAAAGATCAAGTAATTGTTCCACAGAGCGTGTCAGCAGAAAACGCCGCCTCACAGATTCTCTAGCTTCTTTACTCATCCGTTGCCGCAGCTTTTTATCCCTGATTACCTGTACAATTCTCTCCGCTGCTTGCCCGATTGAATCTACCAGAAAACCGTTAACGCCGTCTTCAATTTGATAACGTATACCGCCTATATTTCCACCGATGACCGGCGTTCCTTTCCACATAGCTTCAGCAACAGTAAGTCCGAATCCTTCGCGCAGCGATTTTTGTAAAACAACTGCCGCACGTCTTTGCAGAGCATTCACCAGCGCGCCATCCTGTACAGTAAGTATAATGATCCTGTCATTTCTATAACCGAGCAATGATTTATATACCTCTTCTCCTTCCGGGTCGTCTGTGGCCACATTTCCCACAAGTACGAGGGTGCATTTCTCTTTAGCATAGGCACTCTTAAAAGCCTTGATAACACCTTCAGGATCCTTCCAGCGGTCAAATCTTGAGACCTGTACGACCAGTGGCAGATCAACGGGTATTTTATAGCGTTCCAGGCGGTTATTTATTTCTTCCGCGGAAAGCTCCCGATTCGTAATTGAGAAAGGGTCTATCGAAGGCATAAAAAATAGCTGTGGGACCGTGAGTTTTTGTGAATAATCTTTACTGCTGAATATTGCCGCGTCATATTTTTCGATGTAAGGAACCAGCCGGTTCCATAGCTTCCTGTTCGGGGATGAGAGATCTATGTGGCAGCGCCAGACCCAAGGACAGGCCTTTCGGTAAAATTTGATCATCGGTAAAGGTTGAGGGTCATGTATGATTACGAAATCATGTTCCAGATGGTTCCTGCATGCATTTTCATAGATTACATCTTCATAAATCTGCATTTTCCTGCCAGTGAGATTAATATCTCCCCCCTGCAGGGCATTGTGGATTTTCTTGGTGATACTGAAGAAATCCGGTGAGCCCTGGATGACACGCCAGCCCGTCTTGATACCCAGGCTGTTCATCAGGAGCGTTTCTGAGGATAAAATTTGGGATACACCACCACCATAATATGTGGAATTTACATTTACCAGATGTAAATTACGTAACGGTCTCGCTTTTTCTTTAATTCGTTTTACGGTGGCGCTGCCCACCAGCGGCTCGTAATCGTCTATCTGAACCAGTTTATGTCTTTTCATATTTTTCCTTTTATTACGGCCTCCATGTGTACTTTAGTTCACACAGCCGGTTCTTTTGATAAAAATCCCGAATGCGTTGCACTCAAAATCTTGTATGTTATTAGCTTGACCCAATCCTTGCTCGAAAGGGCGTTAAGTAACATATTTATATTATCTTGTTTGGAATTTGCAGCACCGGGATTATCCGGTGTTTGGCTACGGAAATTTTCACGTTCCATCGACTCCCTCCATATTTATTCTGAATTTTTAGTACTACGGTAAGACCATACGAGCCCTATATACAAGTTAGGATGGAATTCGTAATGTGCGCCTGGTGAAGTAAGCTAATAATTATAAATATGAACCTTAATACAAATTTTCATTGACGTCAAGATTAATAGGCTTCACGACTGTAAATTTTTATTACAGCGAATTTATTAACCGGTTATGAGGCTATAATAAGCACATCAACACCATTTTTAACTTGTTCGCATTCGTATTACACTGTAGATTTTGAATGAAAGAATGGTACAATTGCTTAGAATATGTAACTTCTTACAATTAAATATGAATCATGAATAATATTTTTTCAACCGAGTTCAAGCCAAAAAGGATAATTGACAACCCTTCCGAGGATAAACTGCGGGAATGGGCGCTCGAGCAGGGTGGAATCCTGACGGAGTTCGGTAATCTCGCCGTAACCACTAAAGTGCGAAACAGGATAGCCAAATTCACGGAGGTGGTACTGGGCGACATGGATCAAGAGAATATGAACTTTGTACGCGATGTTTTTGCCTATCTCCGTGACAAGGAAATGATAATGCTCGACCGGGTGATGTGCCGCAGGGATGGTTACAAGAGAAGATGCCGGGTTTATGTAACCGCTGACTATCCACGTATACCGTTGATGTGGGGCAATACCCTGTTTCCAGCCGAGCCGGGTGAACCTGATTTCGTAACTATCACGGTTGCCGAGTGGCCGGAAAAAAAGGTACTGGTCTTTCCTGAAGCCGGCATGACTTTAATAGCCGGCAGTGACTACAAAGGGGAAAATAAGAAGGCGATGCTGCGCCAGGTAATGTATTGGGCTAAAAAGGACGGCAACCTGGGATTGCATGCAGCCAGCAAAATATTACGAATAGTTAAAGACGGAAATCTCACCGATAAGGGCTTCCTGCTATTCGGTCTTAGCGGGACGGGCAAGACGTCTTTAGCCTGCCACTCCCACTGGCTGCGGCCGCCCGAAAGGGTCATCATCAGGCAGGATGATGTGGTTATCCTTCGCTCCGACAGCAGCGCTGTAGGCACCGAGGAGTCCTTCTACATGAAGACAGATGCGCTGGAGCCTTCTGCTCAGCCACTGCTGTATTCGGCGGCTATCAGCCCGCGTGCCATACTGGAAAACGTCCATGTTAGCTGGGATACAGGTAAAGTAGATTTCTTCGATTCCACGCTAACTTCCAACGGCCGCGCCATGGTTAAAAGGCGTGATATAGCATTTACAGATGATGAGATCGATCTTGAGCGGGTTGACTTCATGGTATTCATAACCAGGCATAATGAGATTGTACCACCCGTAGTGCGGTTCTCACCCGAGTGGGGTGCAGCCGCTTTCATGCTGGGAGAATCGGTGGAAACATCAGCCGGTGATCCGGCGGAGGCCGGCAAACAGCGCAGGGTCGTGGGTACCAATCCTTTCATCGTAGGCTCGGAAGAAGACGAGGGAAATATATTTCTGGATATTCTGAAGCGTAATCCCCACATTCAATGTTTCCTGCTGAACACGGGCAAGGTCGGCGGTATCTCAAGGGGACAGAAAATCACCGTGTTAGATTCTGTGAAAATACTGGAAATGATGGCCAGAGACAGGATCGTCTGGAAAGAGGATAAATTCTGGGGTTACGAAGTTCCCGCCGAAATTCCAGGACTGGATTTGAGCAGGTTCGACCTGGGGAATTATTATACGAAAGAGATGATCCAGGAACTGTGCCAGGAATTAAAGAGCCAGCGGCTTCAATGGCTTTCACAATTCACCGGTCTTAACCCGGACATTATTAACGCGCTGAAACCATAGCTTCCAACGGTAGTCTGTGTACAGAGTTATCCGGATTGAAATCTAACTTTTAGTCTTTCCTTTAATTGCCAATAGGTTTAGTTATAGTTTTAATCCCTGGGACAGTACGTCGCACAGGTAATCATCGTGCCTTAGATAGTGGTTGGCAGTTTGACCGTACTCGTGAGCTTCCTTGAGCAACAACTCGAGCATGGCATCAGCGCCAGCCTCAAAGACGTTTTTCTCGCCCTCGAGTGAAGGATCACCGTTGTACGGGTTGTGCCACTCTTCTGGTCTGTACTTCATCCTTTGACTTACTCCTGTCACTCCTAAGATTCACCTTATTAATGATTTCAGCCAGGCAGTCGGTGCAGATAATGGAGTCGCAGTCGATTTTTCCGCCGCATTCCGCACATTTACAATGCATTTTCAAATCTCCTTTTTGCATGAGCAAGAGATTTTTTTCACAATGTCCAGTATTTCATAAGTTGTTAAATTATTGAATACCCATTAGGACAGTAAAAATGCACCCATCCGGCTAAGAAGTGGTGGATTGGCCGTCTTCTCGTTCCACTGACACGCTCATGAATCAGGTTATTAATTTTTCTTTGAGTTGGCTGATAGGCTTGGGATCCAATTTCAGCGCCCCGTACTCTTTTTCGTCAGGGGCTTGCTCATTGTTGCTGCCACAAGCTACCACGGGAGGATAGCTCCCAGGTATATGCAGAGAGTGTCATTCCACGACCTTAAATCCCCTGGCAGGCACCAGTTTAGCCTTGT
>CAZABI010000038.1:0-3327 GCA_964483235.1 uncultured Dehalococcoidales bacterium
TTCTTGTAACATTTCTGATAATGTTGTCTTTTTCCTGAACCTTTAGGTTCCCAGTAACCAGTTGAGACTCTCATCCGTAGTCAGGTACTAAATCCCATTTATCGTTTAGGAAAAAAGTATATGATTAGACCAACACCTGGCCTGTACTCACCTGCGGTCAGGTCATAGCTTTGCTCAAAGCATTAACACCGGGTGAAACAACGGAGGTGAGGTAAGTTAAAAGTGGCTCGATACGAACGGGTACAAATAGATTCATTCAGTACATGGCACTCGGGGGCCGGGGTTGATATTGAAGAGAAAACCGGGAACATATACGTAATAAATGATACCGGCCTATTCCAGTACCGTTTCGAAAAGGGAACCTATATCAAACTTCCTTCAATCGCACCATAAAAAACACGGCAGGATGTCGCATGTGTTTGTATAAATGAAGCAACGGGTGACATCGCCGTGGTCCATGAATCAGGGCTGAACCTCTACCAGCCATCCGGTTCCGGATACAGTGAACTTGTACTTGATAGTTTCACCAATCGCAGAACAGGAACGCGCTGTGTTTTTCACGAGGCAACCGGGGATTGACGCTTTATAGAAAGTCCTGATGTTCCAGTGCGGTCGTTGGCCAGGGTCAATTTAAATAACCGTTTATTCGAGTGTGAACCTTTTTTCTTTAAACAGCTTTACGCAGGCATCTACTACGACGGGGTCGTATAGTTTATCTCTGTTCTCCGATATTTCTGCCAGTGCCTCGTCTATGCCCAGTGCCGGACGGTAGGGTCGGTGTGAGGCCATAGCCTCGACAACGTCGGCTACGGAAAGTATTTTCGCCTCGAGCAGGATTTCATCTTCCTTCAGTCCGTTGGGATAACCTGAACCGTCGAGGCGCTCGTGATGCTGCCAGGCGATTTTAGCGATAGGCCAGGGGAAATCTATGGACTTCAATATATCATAACTGCTTTCCGCGTGCGTCCTGATAATTTTGTGTTCCAGGTCGCTTAGCTTCCCCGGTTTGCTCATGATATCGGATGGTACATATAGTTTTCCGATATCATGGATTAAGGCCGCAGTACGGATATAATCTACCTTCTCATCGGGCAGTCCTATTTCCTCTGCAATGACGGCGGCCAGCCTGGCCACACGTTTCTGATGCCCCGCTGTATAGGGATCCTTCAGTTCCACGATGGTGGACATCGTGGAGACAATATCATGTAGTGTCTTGTTAAGGTCTGCGACGCTCTTCTCAAGGTTCAGTTCTAACTGCTTGCGGTCCGTGATGTCAATCAGTATGCCCCGCATGCCGGCATATTTTGAGTCCCTGATAATGGGATTGGCATAAATAACCGCGGGGAATCTGGTTTCATCTTTCCTCACCGCAGTATATTCCTGGGGTAAGAAGTTTTCGTCTTTAATGCGACGGTCGATGTTTTCTATAGCTCTGTCACGGTCCTCAGAAATTATGGTATTGAGCACATTTATACCCCTGGCAATGTCCTCCTCAGAGTAGCCGAACGTCTCATAGCCCTGGCTGTTGACAAAGGTGAAATTGGCCTTCTCATCGGTCTCAAAGACGGTCTGGGGCAGCAAATTGGTCATGTTCCTGAATCGTTCTTCACTCTCGCGATGAGCTTCCTCTGCGATTTTCCTTTCTGTAATAACCTCGACTACATTGATGCTTCCCAGGCTGTTGCCATTGTCATCCAGGTAAGGGATTATGTCGGTCTGAGTCCAGATATTCTTACCTGAAGGCAGTGTAGCCCGGCTGATACTGCCGCGGATGGGTACCTTAGATTCTATAACCTCCTTGCTGCGGGAGATGAATTTAACTGCCTCGTCAGGTGGAAAGAAATCGTAGAAGGTTTTACCCACGACCTCTTTTGGCGTCGATCCGAGGGCTGCTGCTCCAACTCTGTTTATCCTGATGAAGCGGCCGTCTTTATCTATGTAAGTGATTATAATTGGCACAGAATCGAAGATAATTCGGTACTCTTCCCTGTGCTTGCGGATAGTCTCCTCCGCCTGTTTGTAGCTGGATAGCGATCTGGCCAGGGAGAGATTGCTTGAGCTCAAACTGGAGACCATCTGCGCAAACTTGGAATAAAAAGTCATTGCATTATTAACGCGCTCCCTGCTCCAGCGCGGCACCCGTTCCAGCATTGCGAGGTATTCTTTCTGATCGAATCCAAATTTTTCCGCCTGTGCGGCGAATATATCCCTATCAATTACTTCATCGTCGAAGAAGAACTGTCCCAGGTACAGGTTACCCACGTGTTTTTCGCCGATAATAATGGGCGTCACCACATCCCACATATTATTCTTGCACTTATAGAACCGGTACTCGCCCGGCTTCACATTCTGTGCCAGGTAAAGGTCGCTTTCAACACAGTTCTTACAGCTCTCTTCGTTGACCCGGTGGAATTTGGTACATATATCCTGCCAGCCGGTGGCGACCAGGATGTTACCTTTCATGTCAAGGATGGCAATCCCGATCTTGGTGAGGGCATAAAAGTCGTTCATCATCGACTGGATTTCCGCGCTGTCGATGATGTTTTTAAGCTCCTCTTCCTCGACAATGTAGTCTGCTACAAGAAGCCTGTCCAGCTTAAGCCGTAACCTCTCTTCGCTCTCCCTTAGCGCGTCTTCCGCCTGCTTGCGCGCGGTTATCTCGGAAAAAAAATTGAGGGTGGCCGGCCTTCCTTCCCATTCAATTCGCACGGCACTGATTTCCACCCACCTGGTTATACCTGTTTTATCAACAAACCTGAACGGGTATACTTCATCAATTCTGTCTCCCCCCATCCTGCGAAGGTGGCGGTCGACGACAAATCCCCTGTCATCCGGGTGAATAAACTCGATAAAGGGTTTGGATAGTATTTCGTCTTTGGTGTACCCGATTAATTCTGTAATCCTGGGGTTTATGAATTTGAGCCTGCCGTCCTGTGCCACCGCGATGGCTTCAATAGCATTTTCAAATAGAATGCGGTACTTTTCTTCCGAATGAGCAAGCTGTTCTTCAGTTTGTTTACGCGCTGTGATGTCATTATATACTGACACAATCTCACCGGCGGGCAATCTATAAACCCAGTTTTCCCGCCACGTTCCTGGAATGCGGGTATCACGGTAGATGTTTTCAGGAAAATACTCGGGTTCACCCGTTTTCCAGACCCTCTGGAATACTGCAAATATGCCAAATTCCTTAATGCCCGGGAACACTTCCGAAACACGCCGGCCAACGATGTCCTCGCGCTTGACCCGTTCAATTTCCTCAGCCGCCCGGTTGAGATCCTTTAATACAAAATCCTCGCCGTTTTCCACCGCTTCATAAACAGCCAC
>CAZABI010000038.1:3427-7199 GCA_964483235.1 uncultured Dehalococcoidales bacterium
TGAGATCCTTTAATACAAAATCCTCGCCGTTTTCCACCGCTTCATAAACAGCCACGCCACTGGACATGTTGTTAAAGAGCTCGCGGTACATGGTCTCATGAACGGACAATGATTTGCCACGCTTTGGGGCTCTTCTGGCAGTACTCGCGACTTTCCTGCCAGGACTTAACTTAATAGTCCTTTTACTGTCCCCCTTTTTATTAGTCGCTGCCATGATTATATCCAGTGAAAAACAGCAGTATTATGTTACCCTGTCAGTTACATTGTAACCGATAGTATATAATCAGGCCAAAGTTACACAGCCGTCCCTCCTTTTAAATAGACCCACTAAATAGTTTATAATGCATGTTGCTCTTAAAGGTACGAATTCCTATGTCAGCACAGGATGAAATGAAAGCCCCGGCACGTCTGTGGAATAAAAATTTCGTGCTGCTCTGGCAGGGGCAACTGATAAGCCAGATCGGCCAGCGCTACTTCAACGTGGGTATGCTGTTTTACATTAAGCAGGCCACGGAATCGGCCAGCCTGATGGGGGCAATGATGCTGTTCTCCACCTTGCCGGGCGTACTGCTCGGGCCGATGGGAGGGACATTCGCCGACCGCTTTTCCCGCAAGAAGATCATAGTATACAGCGACCTAATTCAGGGAATACTCGTATTATCGCTGGCGGCGCTGATGTTCTTTCTTATGTAT
Source organism: uncultured Dehalococcoidales bacterium (assembly GCA_964483235.1). Lineage (GTDB taxonomy): Bacteria > Chloroflexota > Dehalococcoidia > GIF9 > UBA5629 > CAZABI01. Next base: position 4,121 of record CAZABI010000038.1, read on the forward strand.
GCCGGCAACATGATAGCTACAACCTATCCTCCGGATGGATTCTCCCTGCTGTCATTTATCTATCTCTCGCCCCATTCCAACACCATTATTATCACCTGGATGTTCATTGTAGCAACATTTGGCGCGATAATCTTCGCCTTTTTCACGCCGGCCATGACAGCATCTATACCGGACCTCGTACCCAAGGACAAGCTGGATGTTGCCAACTCCCTTAACCAGTTTGCTATCTTCATGGCCATGTTCGCGGGGCAAGGGCTGGGAGGGCTGATCTTCAGCATCACCGGTGCGCCGCTGCTCTTCCTTATCAACAGCTTCACCTATCTTTATGCGAGCGGCAGCGAGACTTTTATTAGCATACCGCAGCCTCTGCCCGAGAAGAAACTGAAATCCGGCGAGGCCTGGAAAATCTTCGTTTCGGATACCAAAGAAGGCCTTGTCTATGTCTGGAACGAGAAAGGCATGCGCATCCTTTTCTTGGCAGCTGCACTTCTGCACTTCCTGATAGCACCTCTGGTACTGCTGCTGCCCTTTTATGTCGAAGACTATTTGAAACAAAACGCCTCCTGGTACGGTTACCTGCTTGCCGGGGTGGGAGTCGGATCAGTAATAGGCTATATGATTGCCGGAACTGTCAACGTTCGCGGTCGGGCACAGAGTAACATGATCATTTACTCACTGCTGGGCGCGTCGGTGGGACTTGGCATAGTGGGTTTTATCATCCAACCGTTTATGGTCCTGGGAGTCGTAGCTTTCATCGGGCTGGCAGCCGGAATATTTATCGTTAAAGCTACAACCGTGATCCAGCTGGCCGCCAGTTCCGATATACGCGGCAGGGTGTTCGGATTGCTCACCACCCTGACCAGCGGCCTGGCGCCGATAGGTATGGGCATCGCCGGCGTGGTCGCAGATATGGCAAATAAAAATATACCGGTGATCTACGCCATCTGTGGCATACTGGTACTGCTCATGTCCATTGGCCTGGCACTATCAAAGGAAGCGCGTGATTTTCTGGCTATAGACGAGTCCCATAAGTCACAGCCCTGATCTAACCGGCTGCCTTTGTGGTATACTCATAGCCAGCTTCTAACGGTGTTAATTTAAATACAAACTATGTATATCTTCAGCCTATTGTCCCTGCCGGTAGCTTACCTGCTCGGTACCATACCATCGGCCTATTTGATAGCCCGATATAACGGGAAAATCGATATCCGCGATGAGGGGGATGGTAAAATCAGCGCCGCAGCCGTTCACAGGCGCGTGGGATTACCGTCATTTTTAATGACAGTGGTGCTGGACATAGGTAAGGCATTGGCGGCTGTGCTGCTGGCCCAGCTTGTTTTCAAAGCGGACCCGATGATTGTTCTGCTATCAGGCGCACTTTGCATCGGCGGGCATCAGTGGTCACCCTTCCTGCGTTTCCAGGGTGGATTGGGAGCCACAGTGATTGGCGGGACGCTGGTGGGTATCGTTGTTTTTCCCACCCTGATTGGGGCCGGCTGCGCTGCTGTATTGACCTGGGCTACCAAACGGTCCAGTAGAAGTTTTGCCGCCGGCCTTTTGATAATCGCGGTGATCCTATTTGCAGCGCAATTCAGCAAAAGTGCCTCCCCTCCCCTGTTCCCAGACTCCACGCCGATCTGGGCTTTCACCTATCCTATCATCTTAGGTTTGATGCAAATCGCCAAAGCTCTGCAGATAAAATTCAAGTCCGGAGAGCCGATTAAAGTATAATAGTAGTTAAAGCTTGTAAGTAGTAGACATTATGAACCAGGCTTCAGACGCTTTTATCGCTTTTATTACCAACAGGGCAATCTGGATACCGCTGGCTGCTTGGTTTACGGCGCAGTTCCTCAAGGTATTAATCAACTTCATCCGTTACCGTAATTTGAAATGGTCCTATATGTACAGCCCCGGCGGTATGCCCAGTGCCCATACCTCTGTGATGACTGCGCTGGCTACTACCATCGCAATACTGTACGGTGTGGATTCTCCCCTGTTTGCCATATCCCTGGTGGTGGCCTTTGTGGTTATGTACGACGCGGCCGGCGTCAGGCGCACGGTGGGGCACCAGTCCACCATGATGAACAAAATGCTGGACGAGCTGTTCCGCGATAATAAAGAATTCGGCCAGCGTCTGCAGGAGATCATCGGGCATACCAAGTGGGAAGTGTTAGCCGGGGCTTTACTCGGAATTGCTTACGGCCTGATATTTACCTGGCCGTGGTAATCTGCCGGATAAGACGGGTAAAGACTTCATGAATGTCTATTGACAAGCGCATAATGCTATTTTAGAATACTTTTATCAATCAAGCGCTTGATAGAAAGCTATAGGTGTAATAATGATGGGAAATGAGCTAGGCAGATTGAGCAGTTATACCGAGGGGCGGAATAATGAGTCACGTCATGCCGGGGATAAAAAATGGGAGATAGTTAAAGCAGCTGCAGCGCTATTCATCAAGCAGGGTACGATCAATACAGGTGTCAGGGAGATAGCAGAGGCCAGCGGGATAACCGTGGGTACCCTGTATCACTATTTCAAGTCCAAAGATGACATTATCTCAGCATTTATGGACTATGCCGTATTCAGCACCAACGATTTCCTGAGTGAGTTTGAAACAACGCTTGAACCTATGGACCCCGCTAAAGCGCTAAGGTCCGCTATGGAACTGTACCTCGATTTCACTAACGAAGCACAAAATATTGTCCTGTTCTGGCACCAGGAGACCAGGAACCTGATTCCCGAGTTGCGTAAACGGCTCATCGATAATGAACTTGTGTTACTGGGTATATTTGAGAAAATTATTGAGCGGGGTTGTAAGAACGGTGTATTCAGTGTGCAGGATACCAGGCTGGCGGCTCATAATGTAATTATCATGTGTGATATGTGGGCCTTCCGCCGCTGGGACCTGGGAAGGCGACTGACAGCAGTTCAGTTCAAACAGAGGCAAATTGATTTCATCTTTAACGGTCTGTGCGGAGAAAGCTCTAAAGGCAAAAATATAAAAACCAAGGAGGTGCGGACGCAAAAATAATTCCCCGTTCAAGTGCTGTCATCGGAAGTTGGATTTACTTATTAAGG
>CAZABI010000039.1:0-4552 GCA_964483235.1 uncultured Dehalococcoidales bacterium
TTGTTCTTCTCGAAGGTAAACTCAACAATCTGGCCACCCGGTGACAGGAAAGCGCATTTGCCATAGTCATCCGTCGCCCAGATTAACAGCCAGTTGTTCTGCTGCGCAAAGGCCAGCACTTCAGCCGGTGTTTGAATCTTATAAACCATGCTTCTCCTTCATTCAAAGACCCGTTTAATTCTTAACTAAAATATACCAGAATTAATCGCAGACCTTCCATCTTAAAATATCGGGGAAAATCAGCTTAATGCCGCCGGGTATTACTAAATGACTATTGCTATACACGCATTGGTTGCTATAATTACAGGTGGAGGTGACTTATGGATATCAGCTTAACGGGTGGGATTGTCGGTGTTATCTGCCTGGGTTTTGCCTCCCTGGCTACTTTTTTCCTCGTACCTGACCGTGAGCTCACCGTCAGAGAGAGGATCGGTATAAACACCATTTTCTGGACTTTTGCGATCTATGCAGCGTGGACAATGTATATAATTTCCCCCGCACAGGGTTTAGAAAAAATATTATACGTAAGCACCCCCATTATACTGGGCTTAATCCTGACTATGTTGTCTGAGTTCCGTATAAAGCAACCTCCATTTGACATCGCCGATGCCCGCCTGAAAAAAATCGCTGTTTCAACATTCCACAGGTTACCGCACAACGTTAAAAAAGGCCTCCAAAATACCATTATGCTGATTAAGGAAGTCTCGCAATGGACGGACCTGGATATTGAGCATTTAACAGAGTCTAAAAGGAATGCCGCCAGATGGTTCCCCATCCTGCCGTTACCTGCGCGTGGCATAATTCATATTTCTAAATACGATTGCGATAGCCTGTCCGATAAAGCGATCAGCACAGCACTTTCGCAGGAATTTGCCCGTTCCTATCAAACTACCCGTACGCCGTTTGATGCGGATTTAATCGATAAGGCAAGTATCGAATTACCTGTCAAATGGAACCGTGGGAAGAAGATTCTAGAATCAACAGAACACAGGGAACTGGATAATAGACATCCTGCATGACCAACATATACTAACAAAATCTCTAAGGTCTTTTATAAGCGGATATCCAGACCTATACATAAACTTCGTAACAGGGCAGTCTATTTTTTATCCCCTTAAATTTGAATGTTCTTATTATCGCGTTTGGCTTGCCTGGGACACCGATTATCAACTGCCCTGTTGCAGGCATAACTGCATTCGTTATACTCCGTTCTCCTTCCAGCACCTTACCGGTCTGGAAATCGTAAAAATCCCAATACGCTGTAACCCTTTTGACGTCAAACGGCATTTTACCTTCCCTGAGTCAATCATAATACTAACCAGCGATTATGTTAAATGCTGCCCTGGCTTGGGAATAATTGACATTTTCTCAGCACTAAGACAATATTTATCCTGGCACGCTGCATAAAACTTAGGCGGCATTGTAAATTAACCAGGTAGAGGCAATAAAATGAGATCAGTCCTGGTAAGTATCTGGCTTCTGTTATTAGTTTTTAGCCTTACGTCCTTCCTGTCACCGCAAGGAGCCGCAGCCCAGAAAGAGGACGTTGGACTGGTATTAATGTTTATCCCCGGAGCCAATTTCGACAGGCTGGCGCCCGGGACCAGTAGCACATCGTACCTGGAGATTCGCAATACAGGTGATAAAACGGTATCCAATATCAGGCTCAGTTCCGACAAACCCGCCGGCTGGGAAGTGGAGTTTAAACCGGATTTCATTCAACAGTTGAATGCAGGTGGCGTGGTTACTGTTGATGTGAACATCAGGCCGGCTGAGTCAGCCGCCCGCGGCGATTACCGGTTCATGGCCATAGCTGATGCAGATGGGATGAAAAGGATAACCAGCATCTACGTCAATGTACAACCGGCAACTACTATATGGTTGTGGATTGGACTGGCGCTGGCCGCACTGCTGATAGCCGGGTTTATATTGGTCTTTATCCGCATGGGTAGATAACAAGGAGCTTACAAAATAGTAAACAGGTAAATCAGACACCGGGAGGGAACATGATAGAACAGGTGCACAGGCAGATTGTCAGCGAGCTCAACCAGAACGCTCGGACAGATACGGTTTTTGTTCTAACAGCGATCATACTTAACTTTATTACACTGGGTATAAACTCGGGGTTGTCCAACTCCGGCGACAAAAATAATACTGCGACCATTGTAATGTTTACCTTCGTTGCACTCTTAATTGTAATAAATTTCGTGGCCGAGATCGGGCTTATACGCGGCCGATTGATGCGAAAGAAGCTGTTGAACGGACTGCTCAGACTCTACAAGGACAACGGGGTAGATGGCTACTACGACCCGTCCCTGCTGGGCGACTACCAGATGAGATATAACCTCTATATCCTGGCTGTGCTGTTCACGGGCATCGTAGCGATCGTAGTCCCTTTCATCCTCAGGTAGAGCAGGTATTGCCCGGTTGTTGATCAGAGATATATAAACTCCTCAGGTCTTCTTTCCGACCGGGAGCACATACAATACGCTCTTGTTATCTGTCAGGCCCAGGACGGCTTTCACCTGTCCTTCCGTGAAGCCACCGACCGTAACCGTACCGAAATTGAGGGCTGTCGCCTGCGGACATATATTCTGGGCCACGTGACCGGCTTCCAGGTAGGCCCATTTTATGCCAGTATCACCAAATCTGCCGGTTAACTTGTCATTATTAGCGGCTATCACGATGTCGACGGCCGCTTTATTAATAGTTATCTGGTTACCAAGCTCCGCACGGAGATCACCGTCTTTCATTTTCACCAGTTCGTGACCGGCGGGACTATACAGATAAACGCCCGCCACCAATCCCTCAACATTGCCGACCGCCAGGTAGATCTCCAGCGGGTAGATTGCCACAGCGGAGGGTGCGGTTCGTTTTCCCGAACTATCAGTGATGCCCTGTGCCGCCCAGCACAGCTGGGAGATATCAATCAAAGTCAGCGGTGATGCAGAATACTGCCTGATTGACCTTCTTTTATATAAGGCTTCTTCCAGGGAGACATCGCTTTTCAGTCTTGGCTCGGGAAGCTTGATATTAACGTTCCCGGCCTGCGCCGGCTGTTCCTTTGGTACAGGAGGCAACTCGGATTTTAGCGATTGTACAGGTACAGTATTCGCGGGGAGCGGAGCTGCACCAGGGCTAGTTTGCCTACAACCAGGCATCAGCAGGATCAATAAAATAAATCCCAGTATAAGTGGCCTTAAGCAGGTCTTCATCAGGCCCTCCTCATAAACTCAAATATCGCGCCGCCGGGACCACCCGCATCAAGGTAAGCAAAATTTCCGGGGTCGTGTAATATCAGTTTTGCACCTTTGCCCGTCAATTGGGCCACCGTAGCATCAACATCGTCCACATAAAAGCCAATATGGTGTAAACCTTCACCCCATGCATCAAGGAATTTAGACTGGAAGATCCGGCCTTCCGTGCACTGCACCAACTCGATCTGCATGGGGCCGATATAGGTGAAGGCCATTTTAATCCACCAGGGGCGTCCTTTTATGTCAGTGCCGCCATTCTCTCTGAATGTCCACGGGCCCAATCCGTATAATGAAGACCATGCATCGATGGTTTTGTCGATATCCTTTACTGCGTAACTGACCTGGTCAACCGATTTAAGGTTCAAGTTATATTGGCTCGTGTTATCCATGCGTTCAATCCTCCTTCACCGTATGTTGATGGCAATGTCTAATATCATAAGCGCTGCATACCATAGTTTCAAAACCAGCTGTTTATCAAGACAACCGTTTTACCCCCGTACTTAAATACTACCTAAAACAGTACCGGCGGGTGATTCACATTTCAATTGTCAGGGTATATCATGATCATGCTTTCAAGTACTTGATCAGTTTTCCTCCTGATCAAAAAACGGTGGTGCCGCCGCAAGCGATCCAGAAAAAAGGATGCAAGCGACGGCATTTTCGTTGTATATATGTGACAGGGAAGATGGCCGATATGGTTACTTCTTCTTGAACCTGGAATATAACTCGATCAGGATTATATTCAAGATAACAGCAGTTGCGATAGGTACAGCAATCACCCACAGGTTTTTCGATATATCGATGTTAAAATACTGGCAGGCAAACATGACGATAAAGGTCACCGCCACCCCGATAAAGCCGCAGCCTATCGCTAAATATATGTAAGCAGCCATCTACCTATTTAATACTAATCCTTTCGATCAACAGGTCATAATCCCGCTTATATCCAGGTTACGCTCTTCAGTTCCCGCTTTATAGCCCGCCGGTACTTGTATTTGGGAAAACCGACGATCATAGACCCGACCACCTCGTTATTATCTGGAATTGAGAACATTTTTCTCAATTCCTTGTTTCGTTCTATCGGAGGAGGAATCAGGTCCATAGCAGAGCCGCCCAGGCCAAGCGAGTGAGCCGCCAGGAAACCATAAGTTAAGGCGATATAAATGTCTTCCCGGTAGTTTTCTGCTTCCTTATCGGCATGGAATATAATCATCGCCGGGGCGTTCCTGGTAATCGTATCCTCAACGCCCGCTTTCAGGTCGGGCAGTCTGATTTTCATCAGTGGGATCACGTGG
>CAZABI010000039.1:4652-7161 GCA_964483235.1 uncultured Dehalococcoidales bacterium
CGTGGCACGGGCTTGTCCTTAAAAGTCCGTATAGCCCGGCGCGTGGTGACCATATCCATAAAAGCATTTGCGTAATCTCTACTTCGAGGCAACTCGGTAAAATCTCTTGAATACGAAAGCCCTCTTATGCTTATTGATTTCGTCGGGCATACTGCCATGCACTGCCCGCATTTAAAACACAGGTTTATCCGGTCGATGCGAAACACCATCCCCTTCGAATCTTCTTTCCTCATTATCCTGTTCGGGCACACTTCACCGCAGGCGCCGCAGACCTTGCAGGTATCAGCATTAATAGTACCAATCTCAGGCATAAATCAATTCTCCTTAGCGTTATGTAGCAACGGTCTTAAATGAGAAAGCTACCATACTTTTCATCCATTTTACCACCTGCCGCGTATAATCCGGCGCCTGCCTTCCAGGGCGGCAAAGTAACCTCCACTATCACTTAAAAAAAGTTGCTATAATCTATGATGAAATATGAATAAAGCTAAATACCGGATCATTGTAACAGCCGGATTGATCATATTCACGCTGGGTATACTGCCTGGTTGTGAAAACCAGGCAGTCTGGTTTACGTATACTAATAAGAACTATGGATATTCGATCGAATATCCACACGGGTGGTCCGTAACTGAACCGTTTCAGAACCGGCAAATGGTGGTCATTAAGAGCCCTGATGAAAGGGACACCATCTCTGTGCTGGCCAATGACAGCAAAGGTTTAACCCTGGATCAGATGGTCAACAATTACGTTTATTTAACACAACAGGGCAGCTACAGTTATAAGTTAATCTCTGATGAGAATGTGCAAATACAGGGGATTGCCGCCAGAGAACTTGAAATCGTTTTTCAGAGCCAGAAGGATTCCCCCGTATTGACCGTCAGGGAGTTGTATTTAATCAACCAGAGGCAATTTTACCTTGTACGCTTCTCAACCAGGCTCACAGATCTAACATCATTGTCCGCTCTTTACCAGCACGTATTCTCAAGCTTTAAACTAATTAAGTAGAACAGGTTAGTTCTCTCATAATTGAACTGATAAACCGGCTGGAACTTGCTGAAGGAGGTTGGCCTATACATGGCAGTGAGTAATACAAACAATGAGTCAGAACTCAAAGGCATTATCTGTTACTACTCAGGCTCGGGCAATACCAGGTTAGCCTGCCAGTACATCACGAACGATGTCAAAAGCGTAAAGTTCGATCTCTTCAATATCACCAGGGGTGGCCTTCCTGATCTCAACGCGTATGATATTGCCGGGTTTGCCACTTTCACGGACTTTTTGGATCCCCCGCACCTTATCCAGACCTTCATTGAAAAATTGGACCGTCAGAAACGTAAACCTGCGTTTGTATTTAATTCTTATGGTTTCATCAATGGCAAAACTCTCCGGACCCTGGCTAAATGGGTCACTGCCAGGGGGTTTAAAGTAGTAGCCGGCCATTCTCTGCACATGCCGGAGAGCTATCCTCCCATGGTGGCCGGCGGCAGGGGCAACGAACAGGCTCCCAACGAAAAAGAGCTGGACTCATTCAAGAGGTTTATCTCGGAGTTGGATGAAGTTTTTAGTCGCCTGAAAGAGGGCAAGGAAACAAAGACGAAGCAAATAAGAGTAAACCCGCTTTATAGCTTTCTGTCATTCTCACGGACACGTTCAAGAAACGACATGGGTCTTAAGTATGTCGACGAACCACTGTGTGACGAGTGCGGCATTTGCGAAAAACTATGCCCTTACGGGGCGCTGAAATTGGATCCCAAGCCGGTCTTTGACCAGTCTAAATGTTACGGGTGCTGGAGCTGTTACAACCACTGCCCGCATAAAGCAATCTATACTAAAAAGTTCCGGGGAGTGGGGCATTATCCCAAGCCAATCAGCCGGCTAAAAGACAAAATAAAAGTCTGATTTAGCAGTATATCTATGGATCAAGAAGAGCAACGTTATAGGATTGACAGGATTCATGCCGGGAGCCTGGAAAACAATCCCGCCGGTAGCCCGGTCGACCGCGACCTGTTTATCTATCTACCACCCGGTTATTTTAACTCCAGAACTAAACTATACCCGGTAGTCTACCTACTGCACGGCTACAGGGGTAATCCCAAAAATCTGACCGTCCCCGTAAAGCTGCGCAACCGTTTAAGCTGGTTGCCGGCAGAAGCTCTTGAAAAAATAGACTGGTCCCGGTCGTGTGATTACGGAGTCCTCGATGAGCTTATTACCAGGGGTGAACTGAAGCCTTTCATCCTGGTACAGCCGGACGGAAGTCTGCATTTGCCTGATAAAAATAATATTGTTGATGTTTATACGGGCGCCATCGCAACCAAGGGCAGCTTCTACATTAGCTCCAATTACACGGGTAATTACGCAGATTACATCGTGAAAGATATCTGCAGTATGTTGATGCCCGTTTCCGGACGGCGTCGGATAGAAAACAACGCGCGCTTATGGGAGTATCCATGGGCGGCTACGGCACGCTCAGCCTGATCTGCCATCATCCGGAGATTTTCGCGGT
>CAZABI010000040.1:0-7150 GCA_964483235.1 uncultured Dehalococcoidales bacterium
GCGCGCGTCACAGTCAGGGAGCGTATCCAGAGATGCGCATGCTTTAGAATAAAATTCCCTGGCGATGCTGCGGCAGTCGTCTATGACTCCTGATGTTTTGATCTTTTCTATCGCTGTGGGCACCAGGCTTTTATCCCTGTCGACCAGGATGCGTGAAATTATCCCGTCATCCCGGTTCTGCTCAGCATAGATAATAGCCGGGAGTGTAATAGCGCCCTCGCTTAAATCCGAGCCAACCGGCTTTCCCAACACAGCCTCGTCTCCCACGAAATCAAGTATATCGTCGATCACCTGGAAGGCCAGGCCAAAGTTCAGCGCGTATTTCCGCAGCTCTTCCACCTGGTCCTCGTTACAGCCGCTCAGCACCGAACCACACTCGGCTGCCATAACAAACAGGCAGGCCGTCTTATCGCTTATCCACTTGTAGTAATCGCTCCGGGCGCTAACCAGGTTAAAATTCACACCGGCCTGCCTGATCTCACCACCCGATATCGTCATAAGCGTTCTGGAGAAGCGCCTGATAACCCGTATACTATCAGTGGTGGCGGCCAGGTCTCCCGCCCGCGCAAAGAGATGGTCGCCCAGCAGCAAAGCACAGTTTGATCCCCATTTACGGTGCACGGTGGGTTTACCCCGGCGAAGGGGGGAGTTGTCGATGATATCATCATGAACCAATGTGCCGACGTGTAAAACCTCGGCCGCCGTGGCCATGGGGATCAAGGTATCCAGGTCATAGTTCTTGAATTTGCCACATAATAGTGTCAGGGCCGGCCTTACCCGTTTTCCGCCCGTCAGCAGCGCATACTCCAGCAACTGGGACAGCAAAGGAATCTCGTTCTGTGTGATTTCCTCTAACTTTCGCTCAACCAGCTTGAGGTCTTCTTTGACAGGCGCGTAGATTTCATCCAGGTTCATGGTGCTTCACCTGTACCCATCCTGGCCATTTCCTCTGCGATTATTGTATCTTCAAGCTTGGTGAAAAGCGGCTGGGGAACCGGCAGTTGCTGCCCGGCCAGCGGCATCTGAAGCCGCCATCCTACCTCTCTGATATCACCACTGAAGCCAAGGTAGCTGTGCAATTTCTCCGAACTGAACGGCAGAAAAGGATAGAAAGCAGTTTTCAAAGCTGAAAGTACCGTTATCGCGGTGTATACAGACATACCGGCGGCCATCCTGTCCTGCTTGATCATCTTCCAGGGGGCCATGTCATCAAGGTATCTGTTCACATCCTGCGCCAGGGACATGGCCGCTTTGATCCCTTCTTTGAAATGGCAGCGGTAGAGTTGCCTGTCAACCTCATCCAGCGTATTCCTGGCTTTCTGTATTAGCTCCTTGCTGCTAATGTCCAGCTCACCCGGATCGGGCACCGATGCATTGAAGTTACGGTTGGTGAAGGTGAGTACCCTGTGTACCAGGTTACCGAAAGTAGCTACCAGTTCATCGTTATTGCGGCGGACGTATTCATGCCAGGAGAAATCAGCGTCGCCGGTCTCCGGCATGTTGATCGACAGGTAATACCTGAGGGGATCGGGGGCATAGCGCTGCAGGTAGTCGGGCACCCAGGCAGCCCAGTTGCGGCTGGTGGAGAGTTTTTTACCTTCGATAGCCAGGAACTCATTGGCTGGTACGTCGTAGGGCAGGCTGAGACCTCCGTAGCCCATCAGCATAGCCGGCCAGATGATGGTATGGAAAGGTATGTTGTCCTTACCGATAAAGTAAAAGGACTTGTTCTCGCCGGTCCAGAACGGCTTCCATGCAGCCTCATCGCCCTGTAACTTAGCCCATTCCTTGCTGGCTGATAGGTAGCCGATTACGGCTTCGAACCAGACGTAGATGCGCTTCTTTTCAAACCCCGGCTGAGGCACGGACACACCCCACTCGATATCACGTGTAATAGCCCGGTCCTTCAAGCCCCCTTCTATGAATCCCAGGGTAAAGTTTTGCACGTTCTGCCGCCAGTGAGTCTTGGCCCTCACCCAGGCGCTTAATTTATCTCCAAATGCGCTCAACCTGAGAAAGAAATGTTCTGAAGTCTCGAATCTTGGTGTTGTCGAACATGTGCGGCAACGCAGGTCTATCAGGTCGCTGGGATTAAGCGTTCTGCCGCACTGGTCACACTGGTCTCCCCTGGCGCCCGTGAAATTGCAGTATGGGCAGGTCCCTTCGATATACCTATCGGGAAGGGACCGCTTGCAGTTGGGACAGTACGCTTGCAGCATAGTATCTTTATAGATATATCCCTGGCTGACCAGACTTAGAAAGATGTCGTGCGTTACGGCCGCATGGTTGGTAGTACCGGTGGATGTAAAAAGATCAAAGGATATTCCGAGCTTCTGCCATGACTCTAAAAACTCGTTGTGGTATTTTGCGGCGACTTCAGCCGGTGTTACTCCTTCCTGCTCGGCGCGCAGCGTAATGGGAGTACCATGCTGATCGCTGCCGGATACCATAAGGACTCGATTACCCTTGAGCCGGTGATACCGGGCAAAGATGTCGGCCGGAAGATAGCAGCCGGCAATATGTCCCAGGTGTAGAGAGCCGTTAGCGTAGGGCCAGGCGACTGCAACCAGTATGTTTTCAGGCAAAGGTCACCCCCAGAAGGTTATTTCGATTCGCGCCCGGTTTTGGAAGGGAAGAAGGTGAATGATATCTCGCCCTTCTCTTTCTTTTCGGCACCCGCCTTGCGTTTCTCACAGCATACTGTACAAAAACGGAGGGGAATAGAGGGGTCTTTGGATTTATTAAATTGACGCTCGGCGCCCAGGTTCTTCTTCCTGAAGGAATCACCGCCCTTCTTTTTGTAACAGGCCGAGCAAAATACTTTCTCCGTGTCAGCTTCCAGAACGAACAGGTATTTCTCATCCTTATCCAATTCATGGTCGCACTCGCTACAATGGATCTCGTCGATATAAACCGTTTCCTCTTTAAACACACTCCCATCGCGGGGTTTATTGTTCGGCTTTTCATCCACCGACAGGTATATTTCACCGTGCTGCATGATTTTTTCACATCCTTCGCATTTTACCTGGCCGACGGACAGTACGCCCCTTCTGAATCTCGGGTATTTCTCCTGCATATTCATTCTCCTGATTATGTTTCTTGCCTGCTTTCCGCAGAGCTTTTTTTATATTTCCGGTGCCTTCTATCACAAGTGTAAATTCACCGCGTGGTTTCTTAAAATATTGGATTGACTCGCTTACCTTTCCGCGAAAGACCTCTTCATATATTTTAGTCAACTCGCGGCAAACTGCAATTGTCCTGTCTCCCAACTCTTCTTTAACGTCGGTCAGAGCCCTGATCAATCGATGCGGTGATTCAAAACACACTATCGTCCGCGGTTCACCCGCAATCGATTGCAGCAGGCGTTTACGTTCGCCCGGCTTGCGCGGTAAGAAACCCAGGAAAATAAACTGGTCCGCCGGCATGCCTGCCGACGCCAGGGCTGTTACTACCGCCGAACTGCCAGGCACGGGCACTATATTAAAACCGTTCTCGATTGCCCCCCTGACCAGGTTATAGCCCGGATCGCTGATGCCGGGCATACCTGCTTCTGAGATCAGGGCTACATCAGCAGTTGTCAGCGCATCCAGAATCATTGATAGTTTGAGCTTTTTATTGTACTCGAAGTAGCTGGTTAGCCTGGTCTTAATATTATATTTATTAAGCAGCTTGCGCGCCGTCCTGGTATCTTCGGCTGCAATTAGCCCTACCTCGCCCAAGATGCGCAGGGCCCTGAGCGTGATATCTTCGAGGTTTCCGATGGGCGTGGCTACAACATAAAGTACAGGCACAATTGCCTGATAATTATAGCTTAATTCGAATTCAAGGGTCTAATAACGGAGGTGAGACAGGGATTTCTTACCCGGTCACATACGGACAGTTGACGGGAACCGCAGGTTTCTGCACGCGGATCGCTGCAGTAACCAGGTCTGTTGCAGGTTCAATATAATCAACCAGGGTGTAGATATTACCTCCCCGTTTTGCATATAGCCAAACGATGACTATTTCTCTTATCAGAGAGAAATAAGCGCGTCTAGCAATTATAATATCGGTATCGCGCCTTACATAACCCTGTTCCTGCCCTTCCCTCAAAATACCTTCAAATAACTCGGTCTGCCCACGGCCTATGTGATGTTCCTTCAAAATGTCAAAATACACAGGGTAAAGTGTTATATAAGAAAGCCACGCATATCTCTCATTAGACTCAAGATAATTCATATAAAACCATGTCATTTTTCTTATCTTGTTTTCAATACCTTTAACTCCGCCCAATTGCCGTTTTAATTCGCTACACATCAACTCATCGATAATGCTCCCCAGGTGGACGGCTAACTGCCTCTTACTTTCGAAACACTTATAGATTGTTGCAAGGGATATTCCGGCTCGTCCAGCTATGCTCCGCATAGTTGCCTGTTCATAACTGTTCTCATTGAACTCGTCGAGTGCCACTGCGATAATCTTATCTCGCACCAACTTGAGATTATCCGATTTGCTTTTCGATCTTTTATTCTTTATATTTGAGCTGTTCTTCATCGCGACTTTCTCAAATCCAATATCCAGGGTAATTGACTGGTAACATAGTTACCTTATATATCAATAATATAGCTTTAATATACCTTAGCAATAGCTATTGACTTTCATTATATAATATGTAACAATGTTTTTCACGCTTACGTGTGGTGGATCGGAGAATAAGCAATTTGGCATGGCGTGATTTTAATAGCGTTAAGTACAGATAAAGAGAGGTAGACGTTTATGGCCAAAAGAGTAGGAATCGTAGCAGTAGCACAGACCGGATTTACACCAATGCGATCGGATGTCCGTTCCGAGGAACTCGCTTATCAAGCAGTAAAAAAGGTGATGGACGAGACGGGCTTGAAATGGGCGGAGGACGGCACGGGGATTGATTGCTCGGTAGCCGTCAATGATGATTTCTGGGAAGCCCGTACTATCTCCGAAGTGCCTTTAGGTGACATTCTGGGTGCACAGGGCAGGGACACCTTAAAGGTTGCCCAGGATGGTTCGCTCGGCGTGCTTTATTCGGCGGCAACCATTATGTCCGGCCATGATGACATCGTCCTGCTGATGGGAGTATGCAAGGAATCACAAATCCTGGACCGTAATGTGCTCACCAGTTGCGGTTTTGATCCCATATTCCAGAGGGGTCTGGGCATCGATTACCTTGCTGCGGCAGCTTTGCAGGCGCAGAGGTACATGTATAAATACGGGATAACACGTGAGCAATGCGCCAAAGTGGTCGTGAAAAACCGTGCCAATGCGAAAAACAATCCCTTCGCATGCGCACCGGCCAGTCTTACCGTTAAGGATGTAATGAATTCCAAAATGCTGGCGTCACCACTTACCGAACTGGACGTTTATCCGGTAGCGGACGGCGCCATAGCCATGATCCTGGCAACGGAGGAAAAAGCCAAAAAGTTAACCGACAAGCCGGTATGGATTAAGGGCTTCTCCAGTTGCCGCGATGCGCACAACCTGGGGGACCGCGAACTCGCTGACTGTGACGCCCTGACAGATGCAGCCGCCAAGGCATATAAAATGGCCGGGATAAGCAAACCCCGGAATGAAATCGACCTGGTTGAACTATCGGAGCAATATTCATACCAGGAACTACTGTGGTGCGAAGGCTTGGGACTATGCGACAGGGGACAGGGAGGCAAGCTGATAGATTCCGGGGAGACTGAATTGTCAGGTAAAATACCGGTTAACGCATCAGGCGGGGTAATTTCCGGGGTGCCGACGCTGGTAGCAGGGTTATCCAGGGTTGCCGAAGCGTTTCTCCAACTCAGGGGGGAGGCCGGCAAACGGCAGGTGAAAAATGCTAAAACGGCACTGGCGCATGGATGCGACGGCGCCTGCGGGCAGATGCAGTGTGTAATAATTCTGGGCAATTAGAGGAGAAAACAGATGGCTCACTTTAATAGAAAGGTCGCAATAGTAGGAATAGGACAAACGGAACACCGCAGCCACAGGCAGGATGTCAATCAGGTGGAGATGGTCTTCGAGGCCGTTCAAGCCGCGCTGGCCGATGCCAATTTGAGCCCCAAAGATATTGACATGAATGTCCACGGTAACATGGAGTTGTTCGAGGGAAACTACCAGCCGGACCTGTGGCACGTTAACGGCTACGGAGGCTTTTTAAAGCCGGGAATGCGGATAACGACCGGAGGAACAACGGGCGGGACCATTTGCTGCGCTGCAGTTAACTTGGTGGCTTCCGGAGCCTTTGATGTGGTCATGGCCATCGGCATGGAGAAGATCGAGGAGGGCAACGCCACCACGGGTATCACCAACTTCTTCGATGCGCTGTGGACCCGGTGGACCAACGTCGGCGCCATCAGCGCCAAGTCCGCCGAAAAAATGATCAGGGATCACGGCACGGGCGTCGAACAGATCGCCGCCAAGCTCAGGGTACAGGTAGCTGAAAACGCCGCTCGCAATCCTCATGCCCATCTCAGGCAACTGTTGACCATCGATGATGTTATGAAATCACCCTACCTCGTTTATCCCTTGAGGTTCCTGCATATGTGTCCGCAATCCAACGGCGCCTGCTGCATCATATTTGCCTCTGAAGAAAAGGCTAAAAAGATCGCCAGGAAACCTGTCTGGGTGCATGATCATATCACCAGCCATTCCGAGGCTTTTGCCAGCGGCGACAGCAAATTTTTCTTCGATGCCAAGGAGGACGCCACCATGCGGGTGGCCGCCCAGAAGCTTTATAAAAGAAACGGCATTGACGATCCGCAAAAGGGGATCGACCTGTTTGAAATGTACGATCCGCACGTCTACTGGCATATGGCCTGGCTCAGCCATTTCCTGCTCGTCCCGATTAAAACTATCCTGGAAATGGTCGAAAAAGGAGAGACTGCCCGTGACGGACGTTTTCCAGTTAACCCTTCGGGAGGTGTGATAGCCACCAATCCGATCGGCGCCACCGGCGCCGTGAGGATAGCCGAGGCAGCGCTGCAGATACGCGGTGACGCCGGTGAACGCCAGGTGACCAGGGAGGTTAAAAAAGCCATGACCTCCGCCTTCGGAGGTACGGGTTGGACCGTGCTTATGCTCCTGGGCAAAACACCGCCGCAGTAAAACACTATATTGAAAACAGGAAGGACTGAGAAATGGAAAAGGA
>CAZABI010000041.1:0-6970 GCA_964483235.1 uncultured Dehalococcoidales bacterium
GCCAAAACGGTTATCCTGGATTTAGAGAAAAATATCGTCTCCTATAAGATTATTCAGGGCCGCATTGTGGACGAAACGGCAGCCCTTGTTTCCATGCGACAGGCTCTGAACGAAGCCGGGCTTACTGAGACAGACATCGGATTCATGGTGACTACGGGCTACGGTCGCAACATGGTCAGCTTCGGCAACAGGAGTATCACCGAAATCAGTTGCCATGCCCGCGGCGCCCAGTTCCTTTTCCCGGAGGTAAGGACGGTAATCGATATCGGAGGGCAGGACAGCAAAGTCATCTCTCTCAACGGCGCGGCCGGAGTGGTGAACTTCGCCATGAACGACAAGTGCGCCGCCGGCACCGGGCGCTTCCTGGAGGTAATGTCCCACGCTCTTGAAGTGCCGATAGAGCAAATGGGCGAGTTGTCTTTGAAATCGCAGGACCCTGCCTCCATCAGCAGTATCTGCACGGTCTTTGCCGAGTCCGAGGTGATCTCACTGGTGGCACAGAAGCGTTCCAGGCTCGATATTGTGGCAGGCATACATGAAGCCATCGGCAGGCGCATGCACAGCATGGTCAGCCAGGTGGGTGTCAATTCGCCGGTAATTATGTCCGGGGGTGTAGCCAAGAACGTTGGCGTAGTACGGGTGCTGGAGCGCCTGCTGGGAACAAGCATAACTGTGCCGCCTGAGCCACAGATCGTGGGAGCTCTGGGCGCGGCACTTTTCGCAATTGATGAAATGGAAACTCGGCAGACCGGCTGAAACAATCCAACATAGACAATTTATATTAACCGGAGGATGTTATGGAAGAGACGATGAAACGGTTCAGAACGCTGGTGGAGTCCCCTTATGAGGAACTTGCAGGGTGGAAGGATAAGACCGGCAAGAAGGTAGTGGCCTGCAGTCCCATGCATTTCCCGGAGGAACTGATCCATGCCTCCGGCATGTTGCCTGTCGTACTCCAGGAAACGAACGAGGTGATAACCACGGGCTTTTCCTATATTTACCCGTTTTACTGCGGGATCACCCGGAACTTGATTGACGTCGCTTCCAAGGGGCAGCTCGATTTTCTGGACGGCATTTGTTACACGGACATCTGTATACAGGCCAGGGCCGGCAGCGCCATACTAAGGCGTATTCTGAAAAAACCGCAGGTGTTTCATATACGGCCGCCCATGGTGATGAACAGGGTTGATATCCTCGAAGCTACCGTGGAAGAATATGGAAAAATCAAGGCGCTCATCGAGAAAATTGCCGTTACAACAATAGATAATAAGTCTTTAAGCAACAGTATTGCAGTTTACAATAGAAACCGATCGTTGCTCCGTACTCTCCGGGAACTTAGAAAGAAGAACCCGGGCGTGCTCTCCTATAGCAATATGGTGACTATAGTACAGGCGGGCATGCTCATGCCCAAGGAGGAGCACAACGACCTGCTTGAGAAATTGATCCTGTCATTAAAAAAGGCTAAAGTGCCTGACGACAAAAGAATAAAGGTCTTTTTATCAGGCAACCTGTGCCAGAAGCCGAAGCTCGATATCGTCGACCTCATCGAGGAAGCGGGCGGCACCGTCATTGATGATGACCTTTACACCGGGTTCCGTTACTATGCAGTAGATGCCGGCGCCGACGGCAGCCCCTTACAGTCGCTGGCGAAGCTTTATATCGATCAATCCCTGCCCATACCGACGCGCACCTATCCTCCTCTCAGGTGGGATAAGTACCTGACACAGCGTGCCGGGGAAAGTGGAGCTAAAGGCGTGGTGGTGCTGATGGTCAAGTATTGCGAACCGCACCTTTTCAATTACCCCTTTATCAAGGAATCGCTGGCTGCAGCTGGCATACCGCATATCATGCTGGAGACGGAACATGAGGTTGTCTCGCTCGAAGGAGTCAAGACCAGGTTGCAGGCTTTCATGGAAATGCTTAAATAATTTGTTACCAGGAGTAGGGGGAATAAAGATATGTTGACGCAGGAGAAAAAAGCTAACAAGCTGGTCACCGCTGCTATGATCGGCAAAATGATGCTGGCTTCCTTTGAGGAGATAAAAAAACAGGCTGCCGAAGGCAAGCAGGTCGTCTGGGCCAACGGCCTGCCCGTTTACATTTTAGCGAGGGCCGCGGACATGGCCGTACTACATGCAGAAGGTCTGATAGCCGGATTAGCTGCCAAGAAACAGGAAAAACCGCTGCAGGATGCTGCCGAAGCCTTCGGTATGTTGCCGGATGCCTGTTCCTATGCGCGTAGCTTCCTGGGCGCAGCCAGGATATCGAAGGGTGATTTCAAATTGGATCCATCTGTCAATAAAGAAGCGGTGACCATGCCGCTTCCTTCACTCTATGTAAATTCCGCCGGAGGCTGCGGTACGGGACGTGTCTGGGGCGAGTCCATGGCAGCCTACCTCGATATACCTATCTACCACTTCGAGCCCAGGTTCATCATAGACGAATCAGACCTGAAAGAGAGTATCACTGATTTTATCCGGCAGGAGAAGGAGTTTATCGAACTGCTGGAAAAAATGACAGGACAACCTTACAACTGGAATCGTCTTAAAGAACTGTTGGCCGAGGTCAAAAAGACAACTCTGCTGCGTAATGAGATCATGCAGATGTGTACCCATATTCCATCTCCCGCAAGCTTCTTCGACTGGGCAACCAGCATCGGTATTGTCGCCCACCTGATAGGCTTACCGGGAACGGCTGACCTGCTGGTTAAGATGAAGCAGGAGGTCGAGGATAGGATAGCCGGAGGTATCGGCTCTGTCCCCAATGAAAGATACCGTCTTTACTGGGAGGGGATATTGACCTGGAGCAAGATTGGTGCACTTGCCAATAAGTTTGCTGCGCTGGATGCCTGTATAGTAGCCAGCACATATACCAACATGGTCTGGTGGCCCAGGCCCGACAAGATCGACCCTGATAACCCGCTGGAAAGCATCGCCTGGAACTGCTGTGACATAGTCCTCCTGTATGATTACGCGTATCGTGTAAAAACGCTGGCGGAGGTGTGCCGGCGATTTAAGGTCGACGGTATGGTATTAAGTGAAACCCAGACCTGCCGTGCCTTCAACGGACACCAGTTCCTGCTCATGGACGGCATCACGCGTCAGCTTGGCATCCCTGCTATCAGCATCGGTGGCGATCCCTGCGATCCGCGTTACTACAGCGATGCCCAGGTGGATACCAGGTTACAGGCCCTGATTGAAACCATAGAGGCCAGGAGAAAATCAAGGTAAAAGGGCACAATTAATACGCCTATCGAGTTCGTGCTACAATATTTAAAGGCACATGTCGGAGAACAGGACAAGCCCTACTGATATGCTGACGGATGCCCGCTGGGGTTCCCACTATTGTCTGTTCTACCAATCGCAAGACGACCTCGTTAAGGTGCTGGCCGAATATTTCAGACCCGGTATTGAGAACGGTGAATTTTGTATCTGGGTCACGGCTGATGGCGCCATTGAGAAAAAGGCACGCGATACTTTGAATAAAAATTTGGCGGGCCCGGACAGACAGCAGATGGGCACACAAATTGAGTTCATTCAGTATTCCGAATGGTACTTGCACGACGGCTCATTTCGCCCGGAGCAGGTGTTAAAGAACTGGATCGAAAAGCTTGAGCTGGCCCTCAACCATGGTTATCAGGGTTTGCGGGTGACGGGTGATTTAGGCTGGCTCGATGCTACCAACTGGCAAACGCTAATGGGCTATGAGAGCGCTATTAACAGCGTAATTACCGGGCTAAATTTCATGGCAGTCTGCAGCTACCCGCTGTCCAAACTGCAGGGTCCTCAAATTGCAGATGTGATCGATCGTCACCAGGTAGCCCTGGGGAAAAACAACGGTCACTGGCAAACACTCAAAGCGCTTACTCACGATGAAGCGGCGGCCGAGACCTCAAGCATTGCTATAGCTGGAAAACGAGCATACGGTGAAATTACCCCTGTCCTTCCTGCTATTTATCCCGATAAGTGCAACGGCTGCGGCGACTGTATCAGCGTCTGTTCGAGCGGTATGCTGTATCTGATTAATGGCCGCATAGCCCTAAAGAAGACAGGTGAATGTGACTGGTGCACCTACTGCGAGGCGGTTTGCCTCTCCCACGCCATACTCTGCCCTTTCGAGATCACATTAGTTGATCCAACAGGCACATAGCCACAGACCGCAACGGCTATGATTTGCCCGCCTGCTTTTACAGCAGCCTGTGTATTTATCTTGATATCTTATGCACAGCGCCGCAGCTCGGGCATTGCAGGGAATTACCCTGGAAATCAGGCGGTACTTTAAGTTTCACACCGCAGGGGCAGGCGATCTCTTTATATTCATTTAACCGCCAGAGCACGTCCGATGCCTCGCGCGCCCTCACCTTCATCTGGCCTGTACCTTCCTCTGAACCGGCCACTATGCCAGCGGCAGTTGACGGGGCGCTTTTATCCGTGACAAGTGACGAGCGTGGGATAATACTGCCTCCACCCTTATGCGTCTGGCTGTAAGCGGTCTCATACCCGGCCAGTGAAACGTTGCCGGCCATGGATCGCAATATGCGTATCCTCTCTGAAGTGGGAGGATGTGTGCTGGTAAGGTCGACGGCCGCCCGGCCTTTCTTGCGGAACGGGTTGAGGATATACATGGGCGCGGTGGCTTTATTGGCCGACCTGAGTTGCTCGGTGGAAGATCCGATCTTCTCCAGGGCCGAGGCCAGTCCTTCCGGGTACCTAGTATACAACGCCGATGAGGCGTCCGCCAGGTATTCCCTGCGGCGTGAGATGGCTAAGTAAATTAACTGCGCCAGAATTGGAGCGAGTATCATCAGCACCAGCGCCACTATCAGGATAATAATCTGTGCGCCGCCACCGCCTGATGATGAGCCTCTCCTACCTCCACCGCCAAAGATCATGATGCGAGAACCGTACCAGGCCAGCATCACTATAGTTCCCAGCAACACACTGCAAAGCGCCATCAGCAGGACGTCGCGATTCTTGATATGCGATAGCTCGTGACCGATCACGCCCTGCAACTCGTCGCGGCTAAGCCTTTGTAACAGGCCGGAAGTGACGGCCACGGATGCCTTTTTAGAGTCCCGGCCGGTGGCGAAGGCGTTCATGGCCGGGTCGTCTATTAAATAAACGTCAGGCATTTTCTCCAACCCCGAGGCAATTTTCATTTCCTCTACCACGTTATACAGACGCGGAAGGTCGTCGGGACCTATCTTGCGGGCTTTGGACATAGATAGCAGGATACTGTCGCCCTGGAAAAAGGCTACCAGTGTCATTACCACCCAGATGAGTAGTGCGATAATCAGCCCGAAAGCCCAGTCACCCATGAACGCCTGTCCGAAAAGGGCGCCGATCATGAGTAGAAGTATACCCAGCGTCGTTACCAGTATGACCGACCTGGCCTGATTGTCACGTATCTGTTCCCACATATGAGCTTCTAAGTTTAGCTAAAGCTTACCTTGGGAGCTTCCCTCTCAGCGGGTGCAGTGACCTCAAAGAATTCGCCGGCTTTGAAACCTCCCATAGAAGCTACGATGTTGGAAGGGAACATCTGCGTTTTATTGTTGTACTGGAGCACAGAGTCGTTGTAGAACTGACGAGAGAAGCTGATTTTATTCTCAGTCGAGGTCAGTTCCTCTTGCAGGGCGAGGAAATTCTGGCTGGCCTTGAGGTCGGGATAGTTCTCCGCCACGGCAAACAGCCGGGTAAGCGCCTGGCTCAATTCACCTTCCGCTCTGGACTGTGCAGCCACTCCACCGTCAACAGCCTTAACAGCAGCCGCCCTGGCGTTAGTCACGGCCTCCAGCGTATCCCGCTCATGCTTCATATAGCCCTTAACGGTCTCAGTCAGGTTTGGTATCAGGTCGTGCCGCCGTTTTAGCTGGACATCAATCTGGGACCAGGCATTCTTGACCTGGTTGCGTGACCCAACCAACCCGTTATAGATGCCGATGAAGATGAACGCCAGGATAATGATTATACCGATTATGATAAGTCCGCCGATTAGCATCTTTTTCCTCCTGAATATATCATTGGCCTTGTAAGCCAGGTTTAGCTTTGAATGTATCCGCTAAAAAGAAAAGCATCCGGTCTTGTGCTGTCGCGTCATCTGCCTGCTTTATGCCGAGCTGGTTGATGAGCTGGCCGACTTCGCCGCCGTCAAACCACATACCGTGACCTGACTTGCACATGTCCACCACTAATTTGTTCTTTTTGCCGATATCGATTTTTTGCAGGTTTTTCCGGCAGATCGGACACTTACACGTTTGCTCTTCATAGTCAGTCAGCGGCCTGCTCAGCATCACTTCCAGCGTGGCCTTAGTATTTTGTCCTGTCATGTCGTCCAGCAGCAGTTCCAGTTCCCCTGCATCGAACCAGATGCCGCTACACGTCGTGCAATAATCGAGCTCTATCTTGTCTCGCTCGACCACGATCATTGATGTATTACACAGCGGGCACTTCATGGTTTTTAAAGCTCGGGATTTTAATCAGTTTAAATCGGGCGTGATTGTATGTCAAAAATAGGATTATTTTATGTGGTTACGTGTGCTTCATTTAACGTCGATCTGCCTGAGCCACTTCACCCAATTTTCACCATATTCGTCTTTTACCACCAGCCTGAGTGGATAGCCGTGCTTTAAGGGTATTTCCTGCCCGTTGACTTTATAAGCGACAAAGGTGCCGTCACGCCTTAAGTTATCCACTGGCAGGGTCCGGGAATAGCGGTCGAGTGCGATGAAAGTTGCCTCATGTGCGCCTTCCTCCACACCGGCCTTGTCGAGCAGCACCGACACCGGGACACCGGTCCAGCGGGCATTATCCACGTGCGATCCGTGGCAGATAAGCAGCACTACCTGTGTAACGGAAGGTAACGCCATCAACTCCTGGTAGGTAAGGTCCAGTGTGTTTTTCACCAGGCCTGAGACGGTGAGTTGGAAAGTATTAATATCGATGCTCTTAGGAGGCCGGCCCGTTAGGCT
>CAZABI010000042.1:0-6792 GCA_964483235.1 uncultured Dehalococcoidales bacterium
GGCCGGAGGTTCGAGTCCTCTCTCCCCGACCAACCTACTCAAGCGCTGTTTTAGCCTCCTCCCACAACTCGTCCATCTCCGCCAGCGGCAGGCTTTTCAAATCGATTCCCCGTTTCTTACAGGTCTCCTCGATATAACCGAACCTCCTACTGAAACGGGCATTGGTCTGGCGCAAGGCCGATTCCAGCTCGATATCCAGCCGGCGGGCTATATTGGCCAGTGTGAATAATATATCTCCGAACTCGCGTGCTTTCTCTTCATGTCCATCAGCCTGGCGCAACTCTTCAATTTCCTCTCCTAATTTATCCACTATGTCATCGACATCGGGCCAGTCAAAACCTACCGAGGCTGCTCTGCCCTGGATGGACTGGCTGTAAGCCAGCGCCGGCAGGTTTTTCGGCACACCGGCCAGCAGTGAATTGTTCTCCGGTTTCTCCTGCTCTTTGAGCTCCTCCCATTTAAGTGCAACCTCATCAGCATCCTGCACCTTCTTACCACCGAATACATGCGGATGCCGGTAGATAAGTTTAGTGTTAATCTTTCGCAGAACGTCTCCCAGCGTGAATTCGTTATATTCCCGGGCAATCTCGGCGTGCAGCATAATTTGAAGCCAGAGGTCGCCCAGTTCTTCGCACAGTGCAGGCATATCGTTCTCTTCTATAGTCTCCAGTACCTCATAGCATTCCTCCACCAGGTATTGCTTGAGTGAGTCATGTGTCTGCTTCCTATCCCAGGGACAGCCCTCAGGTCCGCGCAGTCTCTCAATTATTTTTTCAAACGTCTCGAATTTATCCAGTTTGCCCTGGCCAAAATCATCTTTATTTGACATAACTCATTCATTCCTCTTAATCATTACATAAAGAAAAAAGGCCAACCGGCATGCCACCGGCTGGCCTCTAATATGGACTCCATAAATAGCTCAGTCTCGTCTGCCGCCGAGGAATATCAGGACGAAGTAGAAGAGTTGTGCTACTGCCTGCAGCATGGCAGCCACATAAGTCAATGCCGCCGCTGAGAGCACCGCGCTGGCGCCGTCATATTCCTGTGCAACCAGCAGGCCGTTATCACGCAGCATTTGCCTGGCACGGTTGCTGGCGTTGAATTCAACCGGAAGTGTCACCAGCGTGAAAAGCACGGCTGCGGAAAACAGCAGTATGCCAGCCAGCACCATTACGCTGCCGAAGGCTGCCGAAAAGGCCATCAGCAAGAAGCCAATGAAAACCAGTATCCATCCGAATGTGCTGCCGATGTTGGCGGCCGGGACCAGGGCTGAACGCAGGCACATGAAAGCATATTTGGTTTTATGCTGCACGGCATGCCCCACCTCGTGTGCTGCTATACCGAGGGCGGATATGGATGCGGTATCGCCCACACCTGGAGAAAGCCTCAATACTTTCTTGGTCGGGTCATAGTGATCGCCGAGCTTATGCTTAATCCCTTCAATCCTGACGTCACTTAAACCATTGGCTTTCAGCAGTACCTGGGCTGCCTGGGCGCCGGTCAGGCCACGCTGGTTGGGCACCCTGGAGTATTTATTATATGTGGAGCTCACCTTCACCTGTGCGTAGATCATGAAGATGAAGACGGGCAACATGATAATGATATAAAGCGGATCAAAGAACATTTCGGCTCACTTCTGGTAGAGATTAGTAACGATAGCTAAGTTTATGTCCCGGTTATATTAAAGTCAAAGTGCGCTTCCCGGGAAATCTCGATGCCCGGCGATGAATTCCTGCCCGGACATTTCCCGCTTGCCTTCAGGCTGCACTTTTATTAATCCAAGCAATCCTTTCCCGGTTTGCACCGCCACCCGGGCCGGGCATGTTTTGGGAAGAACGACTACTTCACCGGGTAACCGGACACCGTCATTTTGCAGCGGCACCACCTGATTTATCTTTACCGTCATATTTTTCCATCTTGTGTAACAGCCCGGCCAGGGGTGAAAGGCTCTGACCTGCCGCCAGAGCCGGTCCGCCGGTTGATGCCAGTCCAGGGCGCCGTCCTCCTTGGTTTCCATCCTAGTATAAGTTGCCTGGCTCTCGTCCTGGGTCACCGGCAATATCTTTCCAGCTATCCAGTCCGGTATAGTCTCTACGACCAAATCGGCGCCCAACTGCCCTAAACGGGGAGATAGTGTCCCCGCTGTATCCTCGTCTAATATCGGCAGTTCCTGCTGCCTCAGAATTGGACCGCTATCCACTTTTTGTTCTACTAACATTATGGTAACGCCTGTTTTGGCATCACCATTCAATATGGCAGCCGCAATAGGTGAAGGACCGCGGTATCTGGGCAATATTGAAGGATGGATATTGATGCATTTGAATCGCGGTATATTTAACACTGCGTCCGGCAGTATCCTCCCATATGCAGCTACGACGATTATGTCAGGTTTCAATTCTGTAAGCTGCTCCACCGTTCTGATGTCCTTAAAACTAACCGGTTGGATTACGTTTAATCCCCTCGACAGCGCCATCCGCTTAACCGCGCAGGAGACTACCTGTTGTCCACGGCCGGACGGCCTGTCCGGCTGCGTATAAACAGCTACAACATTAGATTTATTCTCAATGAGCATCTCCAAAGACGGTACAGCAAATTCAGGAGAGCCCATAAATACAGTATTCATCGTATACAAACAAAATTTAAAGAATTTTTACTATTATGTCAAAATAACCATTGACACCCCAAAAGTCCGCTGTGGTAATCTATCTACTGTTTTCGGGTGGAGAGGCGCCGCGGAAAAACACCGGCAATTATAAACACTTATTAAGGTTCCCGCCAAAATTTGTTTTTTCTTCTTTTGGGGGGATTTGTCGTTTTTTTCGGGCGCATCCACGAAAAAATATATCTGTTAATGCTGATAGTATAAGGATAATATGCAAGCTGATAAGATCTGGCAGGCGGCTCTGGGTGAGCTGCAACTGCAGGTAAGCAAAGCAAATTTCAACACCTGGCTTAAAGGCACAAAAGGAATAGACTACTCGGGCGGTATCTTTACCGTCGCCGTCCCGACTGCCTTTATTGCAGAGTGGCTTAAGGGCAGGCTCAGTTCGTTGATAAGCCGAACTGTATCTTCCATCGTCGGTCAAAACGCACAGGTGCAGTTCATTGTCCACTCGGTAGTAAAGGACCCAATGCGTACTTCAGCAGGACTGATGCCCGATGGAGGTGTAAGCCTGAAAGCGCGGGAGCCGATGATAAAGCTGACCTGCCTGAACCCAAAATATACGTTTGATAGCTTTGTCGCGGGTGACTGTAACCGTCTTCCCTACACAGCAGCTATCGAGATCTCAGACAATCCCGGCAGTGCTTTTAACCCGCTTTTTATTTACGGTGGTACAGGTACGGGCAAGACCCACCTCTTACATGCCATCGGGCACATGCTGAAGAAAAATAGCCTTACCTCTTCATATATGAGCGCCGAGCAGTTCACCAATGAGTTCATCGTTGCTATCCGCAATAGAAAACCCGAGGAATTCCGCTACAGCTTCAACCATATAGACGTGTTCCTCATAGATGATATCCAGTTCCTCAGCGGCAAGACCCAGACGCAGGAATGCATATTTCACATTCTTAATGATCTCCTTGATGATAACCGCCAGGTTGTCATAACCAGTGACCGGTCACCCAAAGATATTGAGTCATTTAATATGAGGCTAATGTCCAGGCTGGAGGGCGGCTTGCTGGCGGATCTTAATCCTCCTGATCATAAGACCCGTCTCGCTATACTTGAGTTAAAAGCACAGCAAATGAATTCGAGTTTTGATCTTTCCGTGCTCAATTATCTTGCTGCTAATTTTCACCGCAACGTGCGTGAACTTGAGGGCGCTCTACTGCGCCTTGCGACCAATGCCAGGCTAAACAAGTCTGCGGTAGATCTCACCAGCGCGAAGAACATACTTGGAGATATGGTAGCAGTGGCTAAACAAGGCGAGGAGCATTACACAACGGGCGCGGTAATTAATGCCGTGGCGGAGTATTTCAGCATTTCTCGGAATGACATAACGAGTCCGAAAAGAGACCTGAAAACATCCCGTGCCCGCCATATATCTATGTATTTGATCCGCCAGCAGAACCATTGCAGCCTCTCTGAAATAGGCAAGCTACTGGGCGGCAGGGACCACTCAACCGTAATCTATGGCTGCGAAAAGATAGCTTCTGCTTTAGCCCTGGATTCGCAACTGAGCAAAACTATAGAAGACATCAGGAAATCCCTAAAACCCGCCGGATCACCCTGATAATTCACCGCGTATGTCTATAATTTTCCAGGAATTGTTGATAACTTTTTTATATTTCCTAACATCTATTTCGAGTTCATCGCCTGCCTCTGCAACTCCACGGTGCCTGTCCACAACTTTAACATCTTTATGATTAGTATTATTATTTCTATATACTATTTACCACTATACCTACTATTTATAAATAAATATGCTTGTTGATAAAGTTAACATCGAAGTAAAGGCCGGTAATGGAGGCGGAGGACTGGTAAGTTTCCTCAAGGAGAAGTTTCAGCCTTTTGGAGGACCTGACGGAGGTGATGGAGGTAAAGGCGGTGATGTTTATATAGCTTCTGATAGTGATATGGATGACCTGGCCTGTTTTAAACACAAAAAGGTGTACAAGGCATCAAATGGACAGGCAGGCGGAAGTAATAAGATGCATGGTGCTGATGCATATGACATTGTCATAGATGTGCCGGTGGGCACAACAGTTTATATAAGGACTGATGAAGGCGAGCTTTTGTTGGGGGATTTACATAAAACCGGCCAAAAGATAAGGGTGGCGGCCGGGGGTAAAGGAGGAAGGGGAAATGTACATTTTGCCACGGCAACAAGAAAAGCGCCCAAAATTTCACAACCCGGGTTGGAAGGCGATCAGGCCGCGCTTACTCTAAAACTCAAGCTGCCTGTTGATATCGTAATAATCGGTCTGCCGAACAGCGGCAAGTCATCGCTGCTGTCTGCAGTGTCAGGAGCCCGTCCAAAGATTGCCGGGTATCCTTTCTCGACCAAGGAACCGATACAGGGAGTGGTTGACAAAGATTTGAAAAAATATACCTGGGCGGAATTGCCAGCGGTCACATCGGGTGCAAGCGCTGGACGGGGGTTGGGCAACCATCATTTAATCCATGCTGAGCGTGCCAAGGTTATTCTTTATCTTCTTGATATAAATAACGAAAACATCGAAGATGATTTAAATACTCTCCAGGAAGAGGTAGCGCTTTTCCAGCGGGAGATGATACAGAAAAGAAGTATTATTGTATTGAACAAAGCGGATTTAATCACGGATCCCACATTGATAACAGGGATTAAGGAGCGACTGGCCTCTCGCAATCTGCCCGTTCATGTAATATCATCTCAAGAAAAAACCGGGCTGGATGAACTTGTAAATGAAGTGCACCCATTAGTAAACGAAGAGGTATCCAGAGCGCAGGAAAAGATGCAACCGGAAGTCGTTTTTCGCCCTAAGCCTGTGGACAAGCGGAGTTAACTGTGAAGGTCGGTATCCTTGGTGGTACGTTCGATCCCGTTCACCTGGGTCACCTTATTATTGCGGATGAGGCCAGGTGCAGGTTCGATCTGGGAAAAGTAATTTTCATTCCGGCGGGCCAACCCTGGATGAAAGCGGACCGTAGTATAGCTCCGGCTGAGCACCGCATGGCCATGATAAGATTGGCAATAGCCTCTAATCCGTACTTTGATGTGTCCGATATCGAACTGGACCGCACCGGCCCAACCTATACAGTGGACACGCTCGAGCACTTATGGAAAGAGCTGGGTTATACTTCACTAATGTACCTGCTGGTCGGTTGGGATAGCCTGTGTGATATGCCAAAATGGAAGGCTCCGCTCCGTATTTCAAAAATGGCGACGCTGGTGGCCTTCCCGCGGCCCGGATATGAAAAACCGGATATATCCGGATTGGAATCAAGCATACCGGGCATTTCCAGCAGGCTAGTCATGCTGGATGAACCTTTTATCGGCATCAGTTCAACGGGGATCAGGCAACGTGCAGCCACCGGGCGGTCCATCCGCTACCTGGTGCCGGAAACTGTGGCGCAATACGTTGTCAATAACAACCTGTACAGAATCACTTGAGATTGACACGTAAAGGGCAGGGCTTTATATTTATCGTTAGACAGGTGGCGGCAATAAAATTGAGGAGGTCAGTGTATGAGCACGGTTAAAAAGGCTGATATTAATATCCGGCGTATAACAAGGGTGGATATAGATGCCGTTCTGCAGCTTGACCGCAAGATCAGTAAAGGCAAGAGCCGGATAACTTACAAGGATATGGTGTCGCTCGACCCGGGTGGTGTACTGGATTTCAGCTTTGTGGCCGAAATGGGTGGAAAAGTCGTTGGTTTTATACTGGCCAGGCTGATGTACATGGGCATGCCTTTTACTGAGTTCTGCGTTATTCATGCTATAGATGTTTCCGACGAACACCAGGAAAGGGGAGTCGGCAGGCGCCTGGTGGATGAAGTGCTCGACAAATGCCAGTCGGAAGGTGTAAATACCATACGCGCCATATTCCCGGAGAAAAACGAAAAGCTAAGAAAAGCTGCAGAGAATCTTGGATTCAGGCGCAGTACGGTAGTTAACTACGATATAACATTGGAAAGCTGAAGCAGCCTAAATATCCAGGTTTTTCACACTACGGGCATGTGCCTGGATGAAGGACTTTCGCGGCGGGACTTCACTGCCCATAAGGATATGGAAGATCTCGTCGGCTTTCATAGCGTCGTCTACCTTAACTTTTAATAATGTCCTGGTGGCGGGATTCATGGTGGTT